>NZ_JAJNIL010000006.1:0-215990 GCF_022386455.1 Mammaliicoccus sp. I-M35
TTTCCAGGCCGATAAATAAAAATAGCGACCCGAAAACGAGATTATCAGGCCGATAAATAAAAATAGCGACCCGAAAACAGGATTTTCAGTCCGATAAATAAAAATAGCGACCTGAAAACGAGATTATCAGGCCGATAAAATAAAATAGCGACCCGAAAACAGGATCCTTATCTCCATAAACTATATTCCTCCTACTGAGCAATCATTACCTCCTACCAACCTATAAATTCCTTCTCATTCCTAAAGATACGACTTTTGTATGATGTCAATTTACTTTTCTATTTACACATTTATCGGTATAATTAATCTAAATTTAAGAAGGAAGTTGCGTTACATGTTAATACAAGATTTAATGAATTGGTTCAGTGAAGAGAATATTACTGAATTAATTGAAACGTTTAGATCGTTCGGGATATTCATAGCATTTTTATTACCTTTTATTGAGGCATTCTTACCGTTTTTGCCGATTATTCTCTTTGTTATTGCTAATGTAAATGCTTATGGATTATTGCTAGGTTTTATCATTACATGGGCTGGTACTGTTTCGGGAAGTTATATTGTCTTTTTAATCTTTAGATTAATTTCTAAAAAGCCTTTTATGAAAAGGATTATTGAACAGCCTAGAGTTGTAAGATTTATTCAGTGGATTGATGAACATGGGTTTGGACCACTGTTTATTTTGTTATGCTTTCCATTTACACCAGGTGCTTTAGTTAATATGGTTAGTGCGTTTTCAAATATTAGTAAACAAGTCTATTTAATTGCGTTAATTTTATCAAAAGCCATTATGATATTTACGTTAAGTTTCATCGGTGCCGATATAAATTCCTTTTTTGCAAGTCCTAAAAAGAGTATAATAGTAGTCGTGATTATATTTATACTCTGGCTAGTTGGAAAAGGCTTAGAAAAATATTTTGATAAACGCTTAAAAAATAGGAGTCAAAAATGAAAAAAATATTCGAATGGATAATTGCAATTATTATTGCGTTAGTATTATTATTTGCTGTAAGAACATTTTTATTCATCGGTTATGTTGTAGACGGAGACTCAATGAAACCAACTTTTCATGATAATGATAGAGTAATTGTTAATAAACTTGTTAAAAATTTTGGACAAATTAATAACGGTGATGTTATCGTATTTCATGCGAATAAAAATGCTGATTATATTAAAAGAGTTATCGGGTTACCAGGCGACACAGTTGAAATGAAAAACAACAAACTGTATATTAATGGTACTCATGTAAATGAGCGTTATTTAAATGATGATATAAAAACTGATGACTTCAGTACAAGAACAATTCAAGGATCTAAAAGTGATGTTATTCCTAACGGTGAATATCTAGTATTAGGTGATAATCGTAGCAATAGCAGAGACTCAAGAGAAATTGGATTTGTACATGAAGATGATATCGTTGGTACTGTGAATTTAAGATATTATCCATTTAATCAAATAGATGTGAATTTTGATAAATAATAATAATGAGGTGGCATTTTTGAAAAAAGAGATATTTGAATGGGTTGTGGCGATTGCAGTAGCAGTTGTATGTGTGTTATTGATACAAAAATTCTTATTTGTAACATATACAGTTTCTGGTGATTCCATGTACCCAACTTTAAAAAATAGTGAAAAAGTAATCGTCAATAAAATTGGTTATAAAGTAGGGGATATTGATAACGGAGATGTTATTGTATTCCACGCAAACGCAAATGATGATTATGTAAAACGTGTTATCGGTAAACCTGGTGACACAGTAAAATATGAAAACGACCAATTATATGTAAATGGTAAAAAAGTACCTGAAGAATACTTGAAAGCAAACAAAGCGAATAAGTCTCGTGATTTATTAACAGAGAACTTTGAAGTCAAAGATTTAGTGAATTCAAATGGAGTTAATAAAATTCCTAAAGATGAATATTTAGTCTTAGGAGATAACCGTGAAGTGAGTAAAGATGGCCGTTCATTTGGTTTGATTGATAAAGATGTCATTGTTGGTGAAGTTGCATTAAGATTCTGGCCAATTAATCAATTCCATTATAATTTTGACCCATCTACAAATTAATATAAAAGTTCTGTAACACCTTACTTTGAAATTAAGTGAGGTGTTCTTTTTATGTTAAAATAAATGAATAAGAGAACGTAAGGGAGGTAGAAATAAATGCAATTAAATGTATGGATTGGACGAAGTGGGACCGGGAAAACGAATCAAATGCTTAACCAAATGACAGAAGCTATGATTAAAGATCCATTAGGAGACCCAATTATATTTTTGACACCAACTCAAAATACCTTCCAATATGAACAAGCATTTGTTAAAAATCCTAATTTAAAAGGAAGTATACGTACTTCAGTATTCGGATTTGAAAGGTTAAGTTGGAGGGTTTTAAGTGATGAAGGCGGTCTTGTTGAACAACAAATTTCAGATGAAGCGTTAGAAATGCTTACATATCACTTATTACATACACATAAAAAACAATTAAATTTATATCAGTCTACCATTCAACATTATGGGTTTAGTCATAAAATGATGAATGAGATTAAAGACTTCAAGAAATATAATGTAAGTCCTGATGATTTATCACATTATATTGAACATAACGAAGCCATTCCTAAAAGAATGAAAGATAAACTTAGTGATATCGAAACAATATATAAAGCGTTAGAAGAACAATTAAATGGTCGCTATGTACAGGCAGAAGATGTCTTGTATAAATTAATTGAGAAAATACCAAACTCAGACTACATCAAACAAGCAGATATTTATATTGACGGTTTTCATAACTTTTCAACACTCGAATATCGCGTTATTGAAGCTTTAGTTAAATATAGTAAGTCGGTTACGATTGGTTTAACGACAGATGGAGACAAAGATCCATTTAGCTTATTTAGAAAAACATCGGAATCTCTCAATCACGTTGAAGACATTGCGGATGCATTACAAATTAAGATTAATTATACGCACTTTAAGACAACAGAAAGATTCAATAACCAAAAAGTATTAAAGCATTTGGAAAGTCAATTTGATGCATTATTACCGAATACTATTGATAGTGAAGATTTGAAAATTATAGAAACATCCAATATGAGAGATGAAGTTCAATACGTTGCGAGAGAGATATTAAGACGTTCGAGAGAAGAACATCTATCTTACAAAGACATCGCGATACTTTATCGTGATCCAGGTTATGAGCAGTTGATTGAAACGGTATTACCACATTTTAATATTGCATATAATCATGACGCGAAAAAGAAAATGGCATATCATCCGTTCATTGAATGTTTAAGGTCTATGTTAGAAGTCATTCAAACTGGATGGAAATTTGAGCCTGTCATGCGCATGTTGAAGACAGGCATCTTAACAAGCCATATCCCAAATGCGCCATATTTAATTGATATATTAGAAAACTATGCATTTGAAAGAGGGATATCTGGTAAGAGATGGACGAATCCAGAATTTTTCACAGTTGAATCATTTGAAAAACTCGGTAAAAAATCATTAAGAAAAGAAGAAGATACATTTATAGAAGAAGATCGAAAAACAGTGCAAAGTGTCATCGACTTGAAAGATTATGTTGTGAATCGAATTGAAAAGTTGAACGAAGCTTTAGCTGATAGTCAAACAGTAGAAGACTTTACGAGTCGATTATATGGCGTTATCGAACAATTTGATTTACCTACGCACTTAATGACGATGCGCGATGAATTAGAAATAAAGCATCAGTTTGAAGAAGCGGAAGAAATTGACCAAGTATGGGAAGGCACAATTCGCATATTTGATGACATCGTAGAAGTGTTAGGCGATGTAAAGCTTTCTTTAAATGAATACATCGAAATATTGGATAGAGGATTGGATGAATTAGAATTCTCAATGATTCCGCAAACACTTGATGAAGTTACAGTCGGTAATATGGATTTAGCCAAAGTGGACAATAAAGAAATTGTATTCTTGCTTGGTATGAATGACGGTGTATTACCAAAAGTATCTAATCAAATGTTGTTATTAACAGACGATGAGAAAAAGGAATTAGCAGCATCAAGTGGTTTAGAATTAAGCCCGACGAGTGATATTTTACAGATGGATGAAGCGTTTGTATGTTATATTGCAATGACACGCGCTAAGAAAGAAGTTGTATTCACATATAGTTTAATGTCCGATGGCGGAGAAATTAGAGAAAAGAGTCCATTTATCAATACGATTCAATCGCTATTTACAAATCTTGAAGTTCAGTCACTGAAGTCAAATATAGAGGACAATCCTATCCAGCTATTAGAACATGAACATCAAAGTCAAATGCATATATTTGAACATTTAAATGATTGGATGAATGATGAAATTGTTAATGATATATGGTTGGATGCGTATCATGCTTCATTAGATATTCATCATTTAGACCATACTGTTCAATTTTTAACATCGGCTTTAACGTATAAAAATGATACAGTCCAATTGAATACAGACGTATCTGAATCATTATATGGTCAGAAAATAAACGCCAGTGTATCAAGGTTTGAAACGTATAATCAATGTCCATTTAAACATTACGTTTCACACGGTTTGAAATTAAACGAACGTACGAAATATCAAATTCAAAGCGTCGATATCGGTAATATATTCCACCAAACATTGAAATATATTTCAGATGAAGTAAATGGAGACTTTAGTAAGTTATCAGCAAAAGCCATGACTAAACTCATAAACGAAGCTATCGATGAAAGCTTGCCTAAAATTCAATTCGATGTACTACATCGTACTGCACATTATAGATATTTAAAATTACGCATCCAAAACATTTTGAAATCTACATTAGAAGCAATGAAGTATCAAACAAGTCATTCAAAATTCAAAGCTTATCAATTTGAATTAAACTTTGGTGCAACATCTAAACATCAATTAAAAACGACACCTTTAGCAACGAAACGAAAAATTCCAATAAATATAAGAGGTCAAATTGATAGATTGGACGTATATAAAGGTAAAGATAAAGATTATGTGTCCATTATTGACTATAAGTCATCTATGACAAGTTTAGATTTAACTAAAGTAATGTATGGCATGCAAATGCAAATGTTTACGTATTTAGATGTCGTACTGCAAAATAAAGCTTTGTTAAATCTACAAGATAATGTATCACCTGGTGCATTATTGTATTTCCATGTGCATGAACCTGAAATTAAAGCAACAAGTTGGAGAGAAATTCCAGAAGTAGATGATATTTATCAACAAACCATTGAAAAATTCAAAATGGATGGCTATGTAAATAGAGATCCTGAAGTAGTCGATGCACTTGATGATAAATTGATAGATCAATTAAAATCTGACATGATCCCTGTTACGAAAAAGAAAAATGGTGAATTGAATAGTTATAGTAAAGCTTTAGATGAAGAACTATTTTTCAAATTAATGAATAAAAATAGAGAAAACTTTGTTGAAACAGCTACACAAATTATGGATGGGCATACAGAAGTTTCGCCTATGCGCTATCAAAAGCGGTTACCTTGCCAATTTTGTGAATTTAAATCAGTTTGTCACATCGACCCTATAACTGATACAGAGCAATATAGAGAAATCGAACATACATTAACGAAAGATGAAATCATCGATATGTTGAGAGAGGAGGCGGAAGAATGACATTGCCAGAAAAGCCGATAGATGCACAGTGGACGGATGATCAATGGAAAGCGATATATAGCGAAGGGAAAGATATCCTTGTTGCAGCTGCAGCGGGAAGCGGTAAGACAGCTGTACTAGTTGAACGTATAATTCAAAAAATTATGCGTAACAAACAAGACGTCAATAGGCTGCTTGTTGTAACCTTTACTAACGCAAGTGCGAGAGAAATGAAAGCAAGGGTCAATGCTGCGATTCAAAAAGAAAGCATTAAATATCCTGAAGATGAATATTTGAAATCACAAAGAATTAAAATTCATCAAGCTCAAATTTCTACACTTCATAGCTTTTGTTTAACATTAATTAAATCACATTATGACACAATTGATATTGACCCAAACTTTAGAACTGCAAATGAAGTTGAGAGTATCGTCTTATTAGAACAAGCGATAGATGATGTGTTAGAAAGCTATTATGAAAAGAATGAACAGACATTTTTAGAAATCGTTGAGCATTTATCAAATGACCGTTCTGACGATCCTTTAAGAGCATTATTGAACCGTTTGTATCGATTTAGTATTGCACATGCAGATCCTTTCGCGTGGTTAAATGAATTGGATCAACCATATGAACAAATTGATGAAAATCATGCTTATTTTAAAATGTTTGACCAACTTATTTATCGTAAATTAGATAGTGCTAAAAATGCTTTGTATCAGTCAATAGATTGCTACCAGCATTTGAATGAAGTGGATAAACATGTGAAATATTTAGAAGGTGAACGTATTTGGTTAGAGCGCGTATTTGAAGGTAGTAAACCACTTGATCAAATACATTTAGATATGGCAGCAAAAAAATTACCGACAAATAGTGCAAAGATTAAGTCTGAAAATGAAGGGTCAGAGCAATTACTGGTACTTGGTAAAGACTATCATACAGCTTATATTGACCACTTAAAAGAACTGACTGAAGGTTATCTCAGCAGAAGTAGAGAAGATTTAATTCAAGATATGAAAGATATGGGACCAAGAGTGAAAGTGATTGCGGATATCACTAAAGATGTCATTCAATATTTCCAATCACTTAAACAACAAAAAAGAATTATTGATTTCTCTGATTATGAACATTTAGCTTTAGAAATTTTGACAGATGATGATGGCAATCCTTCAGAAATTGCATTGCAATATCGAGATTACTTTGATGAAATTTTAGTAGATGAATATCAAGATACTAATAGAGTGCAAGAGGCTATCATCAGTTGTATTAAACGTGGAGAAGAGCATAATGGTAACTTATTTATGGTTGGTGATGTGAAACAATCCATCTATAAATTTAGACAAGCTGAGCCAGAATTATTTATAGAAAAATATAAACGATTTAATGATCCGGAAATAGCATCAGGTGAAGTGATCGATTTATCTAAGAACTTTAGATCTAGAAAAGAAGTACTCGATAATACGAATTTTATCTTTTCACATATGATGGATGAAGTTGTTGGTGAAATTGAATATAACGATGAAGCTAAATTGTATTACGGTGCAGATTATGATTCACAACATACACCACTAGAAATGGATATTATCGTCCAAGATTCATTTGAAGTAGAAGATAATAATCTTATTGAAGCAAAGGCTATTGTAGATAAAGTGCAATATATATTAGATAACAAACGCGTATTTGATCGAAAAACGCAAAGTTATCGACCAGCAACATTCAAAGATATTGTGATTCTTGAGAGAAGTTATAGTAATGCGATGCACATGCAACAACAATTTAAAGAAGCGAATATTCCGTTTTATGTAGAATCGAAAAAAGGCTACTTCGAACAAAATGAAATTAGATTGATGCTTTCATTTTTACGAGTAATAGATAACCCGCTGCAAGATAAATATTTAGTTGGTGTTATGCGTTCGATAGCTTTTCAATTTAAAGAAGATGAACTTGCTGAAATTAGAAATAAAGCGCCGCAAGAAATTTACTATATAGATTCTATTCATAAATATATGTCAAATCCAGAAGCGGATGCAGCGCTAGTAGAAAAGCTTAATCAATTTTTAACGCAATTGAAAGACTATCAAGCATATAGTAAGTCTGTTCCAGTATGGCAACTGTTGGATAAATTGTATAATGACTATTACTTAATTTCTTACTTTAGTGGCCTCACTGGTGGTGTTCAAAGAAGACAGAACTTATACGGCTTATTAAATAAAGCTATACAATTTGAAGCATCAAGTTTAAGAGGTATTTTCCAATTTATTAGATTTATCGATGAATTAATCGATCGTGGACAAGATTTCGGACAAGAAAGTGTTATAGGGCCAAATGATGATGTTGTACGTATGATGACGATTCATAGTAGTAAAGGTCTGGAATTTCCGTTTGTTATTTATTCAGGTATTACACGCGAATTTAACCGTACTGAATTGAGAGAGCATGTTATCTTAAATAATCGATATGGATTAGCTTTAACATATTTCAATATTGAAAAAGAAGTCTCATTCCCGACATTAGCATCTATTATATTTAAAAATATCAATGAAACAGAAATGATTTCTGAAGAAATGAGATTGATTTATGTCGCATTAACGAGAGCTAAAGAAGGATTATATCTTATTGGTCGTGTTAAAGGTGATAAAGCACTCGAAAAAATTGGTCTCGTAAGTGCAGATCAAGATGAAATAATTGAATCTGAATATAGAGTGAAAGCGAAATCACCATTTGATCTTATCTCTTCAGTTCTAGCTAAATCGAAAGATAATGGTTTATCACACTCAATGCCATTTAAGTCTGAACGAAGTGAATCTTTTAATATCAATATCATACGTGACGAAGAACAAGATGAAGAACAAGATATCTCATACGAGAAACCAACGTTAGATACACTTATGAAATATAAACCTTCTGAGAAGAAGGATGAAATCTATAATCAGATGGTGTACAAATATCCGGATGAACAACTGTTAAATATTGCAGCAAAACAATCTGTTTCTGAAATTAAACGTCAGCGAGAAACTGAAGAAGCGGGTACGGATTATCAAATTGTGAGACAATATCAGCTTGGTACTAAATCATATGACAGACCTAAGTTTATGACTAAACAAAAAAGACAAAGTGCGGAAATTGGTACTTTGATGCATGCAGTTATGCAACACCTTCCTTTAAAGCAAGGAGGTTTATCTGTTGAAGATTTACAAAATCTTGTACACGAGTTGATGGATAAAGAAATACTTCCTGATGACGCTATGCAAGATTTAGATTTATCATTAATAGAAGTATTTACACATTCTGATTTATATAAAAGGTTAGTCAATGCAGACAAAGTCATGAGAGAGGTACCTTTTGTAGTTGGTCAAGATGATATCGATCAAGGTTTATCTTTCGATGTTTCTGAAAAAGATAATAAACCCATTATTCAAGGGATGATAGATTGTATTTTTATTGAAGGAGATAAAGTATCATTTATAGATTATAAAACAGATGCATTTATCGTTCGTAGAGGCAAAACAAAAGAAGAAGTAGCAGAAACGATGAAACAAAAATATGACGTTCAAATGCGTTATTATCAAAATACTTTAGAAACAATATTGAAGAAACCAGTTGAAGGTTATTTATACTTCTTTCAATATGGAACGAAACACATCAAGGAGAATCATTAATGGCAAAACAAAGAATATTTAGTATTGATGCATTAAGAGGGTTTAGTTTACTAGGAATATTACTTATGAATATTTTAACCTTTGCATATCCATATCAAATCATCAATCCGTTTGAGTTTTTTCAACATCAAGATGGTGCATGGTTTAAAATCAGTTCATTATTTATAATCGCTTCATTTTATCCAATATTTGCATTTTTATTTGGTTATGGTTTATCTATCATGTATCAAAATAGTTTGGATAAGGGATTAAACTATTATCCAATGATTACAAGAAGATTATTATTTTTATTATTGCTAGGTATCATTCATGGCGTGTTCATTTTTTATGGTGATATTTTATCAACTTATGCATTGTTAGGTTTAATTGCAATCATATTTGTGCGCTTAAAACCACAATATACATTAGTTGCACTATCAATAGGAATCGGCATATTTGTACTGTTATATTTACTGCCAATGATTTTATTAAAAGATGTCACGCAAATAGAAAGCTTCGTAGGATTACAAGAATTAGAAAGAGTTAATAATATATTATCAAGTGCTGATTATGTATCGATTATTGGCTTTAATTTGAAATATTTTGGTATGAATATTGCGAACGCCATTCTAGTAGGACCATTTTCTATTTTACCGATTATGCTATTCGGTATTTATGCACATCAAATTAATTGGTTTAACAAAATTAAACAATATAAAAATCTATATATGGTGATAGGGGTTGTTGTATTAATTTTAGGTTTAGCAATTAAAATGATTCAAATTGTGTTAGAAGGTTCAGTGACATCACAATTAATGAGTCAGATGATTGGTGGCCCAATTGTTGCATTGAGCTATATTATGTTCTTTGTGATCTTATGTGAAGATCAAACAGCTCGAAAAATTTTAACGCCATTACAATCAATCGGAAAACTAAGCTTAACGACTTATATTATGCAAAGTGTAATATGTATTATCATATTCTATGGTGTTGGGTTTAATTTCTATGGTAAGTTACCTGTCTTAACCATTTATATCATAGGTATTGTTATTTATTGCGTGCAACTTATCTTGAGTTATCTGTATTTAATGAAATTTAAACAAGGACCATTGGAAAAATTATGGAGAAAAGTAACATATTTAAAATAATCGATTGAAAAGCATGCGATTTATCTAAAAATTCGGTATAATCGAAATTAAGAATAAGAAGGAGTTGACAGAGTGAATGAAATTTTTAACTTTTAAACATAAAGATATCACTTCATACGGTGTGAAAGTAAAACGCGAAGAAGCGGTTTGGGATTTACGCAAAGTATTTGCAGACTTTGGAGAAGAAGGTTTTAATCCTAAGACATTATTAGAAGGTTTACAATTAAATATAAATGTTGATTTCCAAGAAGCAGTTCGTAAAGCAGTCGTTAAAGTAGAAGAATCTGCTGAGAAAGACGATTACAAATATAGCTTTGAGGATATCGAGTTTTTACCACCTGTAACACCTACAAATAATGTAATTGCTTTCGGACGTAATTACAAAAAACACGCTGAAGAATTAAATAATAAAGTTAATAGATTATATGTATTCACTAAAGCAGCATCATCTTTAACTGGTGATAACGCAGAAATTCCGAATCATAAAGATGTAACAGACAAGTTAGATTATGAAGGTGAATTAGGCGTTGTAATCGGTAAGCATGGAGAGAAAATCCCACGTGGATTAGCTTTAGATTATGTATATGGTTATACAATCATCAATGACATTACAGATAGAAATGCTCAAAAGGAACATGATCAAGCATTCCTTTCTAAATCATTAACAGGTGGATGCCCAATGGGTCCATATATCGTAACTAAAGATGAGTTACCATTACCTGAAGACGTTAATATTGTCACTAAAGTGAACAATGAAATTCGTCAAGATGGTAATACAAATGAAATGATCTTAAAAATCGACGAATTAATTGCTGAAATTTCTAAATATGTAGCATTGCATCCAGGGGATATCATTGCTACTGGTACACCGGCTGGAGTTGGTGCAGGTATGAACCCACCACAATTTTTACAACCAGGTGATGAAATTAAAGTTACAATTGATGGTATCGGAACATTAACAACATTCATTAGTGAAAAATAATTAAAGTGATAAATAAGAGTACCTTCTAAACCGAGTGTTAGAAACTTGGAATAGGGGGTATTCTTTTTAGTAGGACGAACATTTGAATAAATTGTGAATTATGCGCTAACTTTAATATTTGCTTTTGCAAAAATGGGCTTATTCTAATTGTTCCTATGTTATAATGCTATTGGAAAAGAAATATGAATATTTGGGGGGAACTAAATATGATACATTTCCATATTTTTAGCTGGTTAGTTACGATTATCTTATTCTTCGTTGTCTACATGAAAGTTACAAATAAACCAGTGCATATGGTCTTAAGATTATTCATGGTATTTACTTTAATTTCTGGTTTTGTTATTTTCATGCAAGCTATGGGAATTAACGGTATGCTATATGGTATTAAATTTATTCTTGGACTTGCAGTTCTTGGTTTAATTGAAGTGACAATTGCTAAGAAGAAAAAGAATAAAAACAGCCAAGGATTATTCATTGCAACAATTGTTGTAATGGTATTAACGATTTTATTAGGTAGTTATTTACCAATGGGCGTATTACACTTTGGTTAATAGCTACTTTAAGATCCATTCATGATTTTGTAATTACAAGACATGAATGGATTTTTTTATTGAATTTATTTATGACAATTTCATGTAGTTCTATCAGTTAAGTAAACGTTTTAGTATAATAGAATTAATTGGGTAATAAAGAGGGTTGAATAAATGAATAAATGGACAAAGATAATCATATCGATTATATTAATCGCACCACTTTTTAGTAGCTATGTTTTTGCGAAAGAGAAAGAATACGAGGATGTTAAATACCCTAGAATTTATAGTTTAGTGGTTGATCGTTTTATGAATGGAAATAACGACAACAATAAGATGGTTAAAAATAATAATCAATCGAATGATTTACCACTTGGAGGGGATTTCCAAGGGATTGAATCAAAGCTAGATTATATTCATGATATGGGATTTAATACGATACATATTTCACCAGTCTTTTCACATGATCAGAAAGATTTTTTAGGATATAAAGTGAAAAACTATGATGATATCGACAAAGTGCTTGGTGGAGAGAAAGCATTCAAATCATTAATTGATAAAGTGCATCAAAAAGATATGAAAATCATCGTTGATATGCCAGTTACATATACAGATGAATTTAAGCAATCTACAGATGGTAATTTAAACCAAATTCAAAAATCATACTTTAAAAATAATCAATTCATAGATTTGAAGAATAGTGAGAATCAAGGTATTTACAAAGCGAAAGTTAAAAATTTTGTAGATAAATATCATATCGATGGTGTTTCGATGAATATCGTTCAAGATGGAATAGATGCTGAGGCGTTTCTACCAGAAGGATTGGATACATACGGTATCATTAATAAAGACGGCATAAACGCTAAGAACTTCAAACATTTATCTACAAATGGTACACGTACCGCTATTCAAAATGCATTTAAAACTGAAAATACCGAAATTCCTGATTATAACCAAAAAGGTGAAGTACTCATTGCAGACACTTGGTTTACAGAACGTTTCACAAAGCATGCTGCAGATGAGAACAAATTCCCTGGAACACGTATCAAACAATTAATGACATATTTGTGGGGATATAAAGGTCCAGTTATGATGAACTATGGTACAGAAATAGCTGTAAACGGTTCGAAAATCGAAACAATCAATCAGCTACAGAACTTTAGAACGGATAAAGAAGTAATAAAATATTTAGAAAAAATTGCTGATACCTTTAAACAATATCAAGAATTGTATGAAGGTAAAGTTAAAGTATTGCCGCATGATAAAGGCACAAACTTGTTTTATTTTGACACAAATACAATTGATTATATCTTGAATATTAACGATAGCAGTAAGTCTAAAAAAGTCACATTAGATGATAAGGTTATTGAAAAAAATAAAATGCTATCTGGCCTTATATTAGGAGATAATATTAAAGGTAAAGATAATCGATATGACTTAATTACAGATAGAGAAGAAAGTGAACTATACGCAATTATTAATGAAAGAGGACTGAATAATAGTTATTTAGTTGCAGCAGTACTTGTAATCCTATTATTTGGATTATTTATCTTCTTAGTATCAAGAAGAAGTAAACGACAAAAGAATAATCAATAATATGTAAAGCTGGGACATCCGTGTCCCGGCTTTTTTCATTGTTAGAGGTAGTAGGGGTGTGTTTCTGGACCGATAAATAAAATTATCGACCCGAAAAACATCGTTTTCGGGTCGCTCTATTAAAATTCACATGCTTTTATTTTGATTGTGCTTTATAACCAATCATATTAACAATATCTTTTGGACTAGAGAATGGTGGTGCGTAAGCGATCTCTATATCACGGAGTTCGTCTACAGTTAGGTCTCCTATTATTGCTGTAGCTAAGATATCAATTCGTTTATCAGCACCATCTTTACCGACTGCACATGCACGTAATATTTTGCGTGTTACTTTATCAAAATAAACGCGTAATGTAAGTGGTTCGGCACTTGGATAATAGCCAGCATGTTGTTTTTGAGTTTGTTCAACTACCTCATAATCATAATTTGAGAGTTCACTTTCTGAAACACCAACACTACCTAATGCATAATCAAACATTTTTACTATATTTGTACCAAGTAAACCTTTGAAAGTAGCTTTAGGACTTGATGAATTTGATGTAATATTTTCGGCGATTAATGCTGCTGCTCTATGGGCACCCCAAGCTAAAGTGACACTAGTTGGTTTCTTTGTATGTCTATAGAATGTTTCAATCACATCACCTAATGCATATACATCATCTAAATTCGTTTCGAAATATTCATTTACTGGAATATAGCCTTTTTCATTTAATTTAAGTGAAGATGATTTTAACCAATCACTATTCGGTTCAATTCCGACACCAGTAATGACTATGTCATATGACTCTGTTTTACCGGATTTAAAAGTTACTTCTCGTCCTGAAATATCTGCAATTTCTTCATTTAATCTATAAGGAATATGTCGTTTTTCTAACTCATCAAATATGACTTTATTTAAATCTTTATCCATACTCTTATTAATGTGGTCGCTACGATGTATCAAAGTTGTCTCGATATTTCTATTATATAAGTTCTCCAAAATTTCTAAACTCACATAACCAGCACCGACAATTAATGCAGATTGGACATTTTCTTTTTGAATAAAGTCTTCTATTTTGTCAGTATCTACTAAGTTTCTTAAAGTGAATACACGGTCAGATTGAAAATCTAAATGTCTTGCACGACATCCCGGACTTAAAATGAGTTTGTCATATGCATCTTCAAAAATTTCACCAGTTTCATGATTTTTAATCGTGATTGTTTTTTTAGCATCATTTAATTCGATCGCTTCATGATAAGTTTTAATTGTAATATGCTTTTTGTCTTTAAATTGTTCAGGTGTTGCTGATAACATCATATCTCTATCTTCTACGACTTCTCCTAAATAATAGGGAAGGCCACAGTTTGCAAAGCTCATATCTCTATCTTTTTCATAAACTGTAATGTCGCTATCCGGATCAAGTCGTCGAATTTGCGATGCAACTGTTGCGCCTCCAGCAACTGCACCGATTACGATAATTTTAGCCACTTACCATCACTCCTTATAATAGAATATGGCGACTGTGCCACTACCAGTGTGTGAACATATAACTGGACCAATATTTGAAATGACAACATCTTTAGGTGAAAGATTTGATTGTATCAGTGCTTTAATTTTTTCTGCTTCTTCAATATCATCAGCATGTGTCATATAAATAATGTCATCAGAGTAATCACTATTTTCTTTTTTCATCTTATCTATAATGGCATGCCATAATTTTTTAGAACCTCGATGCTTCTCAATCGGAACAAGTTTACCTTCTTCAACATGAAGGAGTGGCTTAATATTTAATAAATTACCTAAAAATGCTTGTCCTTTAGAAAGTCTGCCACCACTAGCTAAATAGTTTAAATCTTTAACTGTAAATAGATGTCTAATTTTATCAATTCGCTCTTTAATATAAGCATCAAGCTCTTCAAAAGTATAGGACTGTTCAATTTTATCTTGTACATCGAGAATTAATTTACCGCATCCCATTGATGCACTTAATGTGTCATATATTGTTAAATCAAGGTCTGGGTATGTTTCTTTCACTTGTTCTTTAACTAAACAAGCTGTTTGATATGTCCCACTTAAAGCACTACTAAAAGCTAAGTAAATAGCTTGTTCTTTCTTTTCTGCAACTTCAGTAAATACTTTTGTCATTTGTTCCATAGTAGCTTGATTCGTCTTTGGATGTTTATTGTTTTTAATTGCTGCTAATACTTCTTCGTTTGAGATTTCATATTGATCAACTTTATTTTGATCATCAATGACAATTCCGAAAGGTAAGAAGTAAAATCCTTTTTCTTCAATTTGTGATAACGTTAAATCTGAACCACTATCCACGATCATTTTCATGTAAAAATCCCCTTACATATTTAAGTCAAAATGTTTGTTTAAGTATTTTCCGATACCATCATTATTATTAGTGTCTGTAACTTCTGTTGCAATTTCTTTAAGTTCTGGAATAGCATTTCCCATTGCGATACCATAATTGGCAAATTGAATCATTTCAAAATCATTATCTTCATCACCAAAAGCAATAATATTATCAAAATCTATATCTAAATATTCAGCGACATATTTTACCGCTTTACCTTTGTTAATACCCTTTTTAACAATTTCAATAACAGGAAATGGAGCGCCCCAACGACGATGTTCTATAAATTCAGCATAGTGCTTATTTAAATGTCTTTTAATTCGTGGAATCTCACTTTCTTCTGCTTGAATTAATAGACTCGTAGGAGATTCAGGAAGTAATTGATCAAGTTCTCCATATTTTATTTCAGGATTGCCCATGCTGAAACCTTCAAATAATGATTGATCATAGTTGTTGATATACACTTGGTCTTTAACTTCAGCAATAATATTTTTAATATCAAGTTGACTAATATCTTTATAAATTTTGTATGCGATACGCGTATCAAATTGTTCATGTTTCGTTGGGAACCTATTATCTGTTGGATGATGAATATAAGCACCATTGAAATTAATGATAGGGGTATTCATATTCATTGCATTGTAATAATCCACACTTGCTCGATATGGTCTACCAGTTGAAATCATAATTTCATGACCGGATTTTTTTAAATACTGTAATACTTTTTTAGTAAAAGGTGAGATGCGCTTTTCATCGTTTAATAATGTGCCATCTAAATCTAAACAAATTAAATGTTTTTCCATATCGATAACTCCTTACCATTTTTCTTTATGATACATACAATAATATCATATCATTTTCTTTAACCCATGCTTTAAATTTGATATATTATATATAGTAACTTTTAGAATGAGGTGAAAATATGGAAGAAGCAATGAAAGATAGTATTATCGGTGCACTTGAGAATGTAATTGACCCTGAACTAGGAATTGACATAGTTAACTTAGGTCTTGTATATAACGTTGACTTAGACGACGAAGGATTATGCACAGTAGAAATGACTTTAACTTCTATGGGTTGTCCAATGGGGCCACAAATTATAGATCAGGTTAAAACTGCATTAGCAGAATTACCTGAAATTAAAGAAACAGAAGTTAACATTGTCTGGAATCCACCTTGGGGCAAAGACAAAATGTCACGTTACGCTAAAATTGCATTAGGTGTAAGCTAAAAGTAATCAAAAAGCAGTAGAGCATCATGTTTAGAACATGCAGCTCTACTGCTTTTGTTGTTTATAGTTGTCTTATTCTATCCTACATATGGATAAAGGACAATTTTCGCAATTGATGGCTCTCTTTAAATAATCTAAGTCGTGTATGGTGATTTTCTTATGATTGATGGAGACGATTTTCTCTTTCTTTAAATTACTCAACATACGGTTAACACTTTCTCTTGTTACATTACAAAAATTAGCTAATTCATGATTGGTTAAATCTACATTTATCAAAATGTTATTACCATCTTGTATGCCATAAGTATTTGCTAATTTAATCAATATTGAATAGAATGCACCCGTTTTTCCAAGTGTGTAGACATCTCTAATTTGATATTCATTTTTTTCGTTTTCATTTTGTACCCACAGTAACCATTCATATTTAAGTACTTCATCGTTTAAAATGGCTTCTTCGAATTGTACTTTAGGAATACTAAATACGACAGCTGCTTCTTTTACTCTTGCTGAAAGGCTATGTGTCTTTCTTCCACAAAATAATGTTGTCGAACCGAAAATACTATGTCTGCCTAATAGTTTAGTATTAAATTCTTTCCCGTCTTCCATTACGCGATGTGTAATGACTTTTCCCTCTACAATTACATAAATATGATTACATAAGTCTCCAGTATGGTATATATAATGGTGGGCATCAAAATGGTGTCGTTGACCATGTTGAATAATATACTCAATAATTGAAGTTGCTTCTGTATATGTAGTTTGCAAAAGATCACTTCCCCTTATGATTTCAATTATAGTTTACCATAAAATGTCATAAAAAAGGTTTGTAATTTTGGTGCTTTATATTTGTCAAAGAAGGTCAAAAGGTATATAATCAAATTAAGGTCAAAGATAGTCAAACTATTGACCGTTGAAAATTTAAAGAGGTGATACATTTGGATATTAATCAGATGACATATTCCGTACAAAGTGCAATTGAACAAGCACAACAATTATCACAATCATATCAACTACAAAATATTGAAATAGAAGCTGTATTACTTGCAGCATTAAATGAAGATGAAAGTATTTATAAAAGAACGCTAGAAAGAGCAAATATTGATACAGAAATTTTAAAAGATAAATATGAACAAAAGTTAAAACAATATTCTGTAGTTAAAGGTGATAACGTCCAATATGGACAATATATTTCGCCAAAGCTTAATGAATTATTTAATAAAGCAGATAAAATTAAAGAAGAAATGCAAGATGACTATATGTCTATGGAGCATATCTTAAAAGCAGCTATCGAAGTTGACCAAACAACAATCGATATTGTAGGTAACAAAAAAGAAGTCGTTAATGAAATTATTAATAAAATAAGAGGAGGGAATCGTGTGACATCACAAAATCCTGAAGTACAATATGAAGCATTATCTAAATACGGTAGAGATTTAGTCGAAGAAGTTCGAAAAGGGAAAATGGATCCTGTAATCGGTAGAGATGAGGAAATTCGTAATACGATTCGTATATTAAGTAGAAAAACTAAAAATAACCCAGTATTAATAGGTGAGCCTGGTGTTGGTAAAACAGCCATTGTAGAAGGACTTGCTCAACGAATTGTTAAAAGAGATGTTCCTGAATCACTATTAGATAAAACAATTTTTGAATTAGATTTATCAGCATTGGTTGCTGGTGCCAAATTCCGCGGTGAATTTGAAGAAAGATTAAAAGCAGTCTTAAAAGAAGTTAAAGAATCTGAAGGAAGAATTTTATTATTCATTGATGAAATTCATATGCTAGTTGGTGCAGGTAAAACAGACGGTGCAATGGATGCAGGTAACATGCTTAAACCAATGTTAGCACGAGGTGAGTTACACTGTATCGGTGCAACAACTTTAAATGAATATCGTCAATACATTGAAAAAGACTCAGCATTAGAAAGACGTTTCCAAAAAGTAAATGTTAAAGAACCTGACTTAGAAGATACTATATCAATTTTAAGAGGTTTGAAAGAAAGATATGAAGTACACCATGGTGTTCGTATTCAAGATAGAGCGTTAGTAGCAGCAACTGAATTATCAGATAGATATATTACAGATAGATTCTTACCAGATAAAGCGATAGATTTAGTAGACCAAGCTTGTGCAACAATACGTACAGAAATGGGTTCTAATCCAACTGAATTAGATGCTGTAAATAGACGTGTCATGCAGTTAGAAATTGAAGAAAATGCACTTAAATCAGAATCTGACCAAAGCAGTCAAATTCGTCTAGAAGAATTACAAAAAGAATTAGCCGATGAAAAAGAAAAACAACAACAATTACAAAGTAAAGTTGAACAAGAGAAAGAACAAATCAAATCATTACAAGATAAAAGAGCAGAATTAGATGAAAGTAAACAAGCGCTTGAAAATGCAGAAAATCAATATGATTTAGCTAAAGCAGCAGAACTTAAACACGGCAAGATTCCACAAATAGAAGCAGAATTAAAAGAATTAGAAGAAGCATTTGCTGAAGAAACAGGCTCTGATCATGACCGACTTATAAGAGAAGTTGTAACAGATGAAGAAATTGGTTATATCGTCAGTCAATGGACAGGTATTCCAGTATCAAGACTTGTTGAAACTGAAAGAGAAAAATTACTTAAACTTTCAGACATTCTACATGAAAGAGTTGTCGGTCAAGATGAAGCAGTAGATCTAGTGTCAGATGCTGTTGTAAGAGCAAGAGCAGGTATTAAAGACCCAAATAGACCAATTGGTAGTTTCTTATTCTTAGGTCCTACTGGTGTCGGTAAAACTGAATTAGCTAAGACATTAGCAGCAACATTATTTGATTCTGAAAAACATATGATCAGAATTGATATGAGTGAATATATGGAAAAACACTCTGTTGCACGTTTAATTGGTGCGCCTCCAGGTTATGTAGGTTATGAAGAAGGTGGCCAATTAACAGAAGCGGTTAGAAGACAACCATATTCAGTTATTTTATTAGATGAAATTGAAAAAGCACACAATGATGTGTTTAACGTATTACTTCAATTATTAGATGAAGGTAGATTAACAGATGCAAAAGGTCGCAGTGTTGATTTTAAAAATACAATTATCATTATGACAAGTAATATTGGTTCACAATATTTATTAGATGGTGTTACTGAAAATGGTGAAATTGAAGAATCAGCTAAAAAACAAGTAGACGACAGCTTACATGCTTACTTTAAACCAGAAATATTAAACAGAATGGACGATATCGTACTATTCAAACCATTATCTATTAAAGATATGAGTCATATCGTAGATCATATTATTACAAACTTAAACATTCGATTAGTAGATCAACACATCAAAGTGAGTGTAGACCAAGATGTGAAAGAGTGGATAGCTGAAGAAGCATATGAACCACAATTTGGTGCAAGACCATTAAAACGATTTGTACAAAGACAAATTGAAACACCATTAGCAAGATTAATGATCGGTCAAGAATTAAAAGAAGGTACAATAGTAAACGTACACTTAGTAGATGGTGAAGTTAAATTTGAAGTAAATGCATAATAATGAATCCCGTCATGTAATTGGCGGGATTTTTTTGGTTATGTGTAAAAGGTAGTAATTAGCAAGTTAGGTGAGAAGTGCAAATACTGAGGTTGTTATTAGCAGTTTCGGTTAGAAGTGCAAATACTGGGTACGTTATTAGCAGTTTTGGTAAGAAGTGCAAATACTGGTATCGTTATTAGCAGTTTTGATTAGAAGTGCAAATAGTGGGTGCGTTATTAGCAGTTTCGGTTAGAAGTGCAAATACTGGGTGCGTTATTAGCAGTTTCGGTTAGAAGTGCAAATACTGAGGTCGTTATTAGCAGTTTCGGTTAGAAGTGCAAATACTGAGGTCGTTATTAGCAGTTTTGATTAGAAGTGCAAATAACGAGTGTCTTAGTAACACTTCGGCCGAGATTTGTAACTATGGGTATCCTTAGTAACACTTCGGCCGAGTTTTGTAATTATAGCCGCTCTTAGTTACAGTTTAACCGAGTTTTGTAACTAACGCCCCCGTTATGAACAAGTTTGGTAAGAAGTGTTCACAACGCCCTCGTTATAAACAAGTTTGGTAAGAAGTGTTCGCAACGCCCTCGTTATGAACAAGTTTGTCGAGAAGTGTTCGCAACGCCCACATTCACACCATGAATATAACCTAAAAATCATATGGTCTAATATAAACAAAAAATCCCGCCTCATAATTGACGGGATTTTTTTATGAATGTTGTGTACTTTGTTTGTCAGAAGAAGATTTACCAACTAATGCATCTAAAAGAATAATAACAACTGTAAAAATGATTGCATAAATAGTTGGACTAACAAAATTTAGCGCTTCATCTGAACCGCCTAAACTATGTAAAACAAAGTTTATCATTTGTGATAATAAGAATGCCCATATAAAAGTTAAGATGTATTGCATTTTTTATCCTCCGTAACTGTTAATGTCATATCATTCATTATAATTAACTTTTTATAAATTGTATACCTTATATGATGAAAACGATTTAAATATTTTTAAAAGTGAGTCTGTGCTTGTGTATAATGGTATAAGTATGTTAAATTAGTACCTGATAATAACAACAGATTATAAGAAGGTGTCAATATAATGGATATTGGTATAAAAGGTTTTGGTGCATATGCGCCTAAACGCGTGGTAAAAAATGAACATTTTGAAAGTTATTTAGATACATCAGATGAATGGATTACAAAAATGACAGGTATAAAAGAAAGACGTTTTGCTGATGATACTGAAGATACAAGTGATTTGGCATACGAAGCTGCGGTAAGAGCGATTGAAGATTCAGGTCTAGATAAAGAAGAAATCGAAATGATTATCGTAGCAACGTCAACAGGGGATAAACCATTTCCAACTGTAGCTACAACGTTACAGAAAAGATTAGGTTTAAATAAAGTACCTTCTATGGATCAACTTGCTGCATGTACTGGTTTTATTTATGGTATAGTAACTGCACAACAATTTGTACAATCTGGTCTTTATAAAAATGTATTAGTAGTTGGTGCTGATAAACTAACGAAAATTACAGATATGAATGACAGAAGTACAGCTATATTATTTGGAGATGGTGCTGGCGCAGCTATCATTGGCGAAGTATCAGAAGGTAAAGGTATACTAAGTGTTGAGCTTGGTTCAGATGGTAATGGTGGACCACACCTATATCAAGATATGGATGCTAATACAATCCAAATGAATGGACGAGAAGTCTTTAAGTTTGCAGTTAGAATTATGGGTGAAGCTTCTACTAAAGCAGTAGAAAAAGCAGGTCTACAATCAGATGACATCGATATGTTTGTACCACATCAAGCGAATATTAGAATTATGGAATCTGCTCGTGAAAGATTAGGTATTTCTAAAGAGAAGATGAGTGTAACTGTAGATAGATACGGGAATACATCTGCAGCTTCAATACCCTTAAGTATTGCATATGAATTAGAACAAGGTAAAATAAAAGATAACGATACAATAGTCCTAGTTGGATTTGGTGGCGGACTGACTTGGGGTGCCATAACGTTACGCTGGGGTAAATAGGAGGAAATTGGATAATGACAGAGAAAAAACGTGTTGTAATGACTGGTTTAGGTACATTAAATCCTTTAGGAAATGACGTGCCTACAACTTGGGAAAATGCAATTAACGGTAAAAACGGCATAGACGAAGTAACAAGGATTGATGTTTCTGAATTTCCAGCTAAATTAGCGGGTGAATTGAAAGACTTCAATATTGATGATCATATTCCGAAAAAAGATGCTCGTAAAATGGACAGATTCACGCAATATGCAATTGTTGCTGCGCGTGAAGCTTTAAAAGATTCTAAATATGAAATTACAGATGAAAATAGTCATCGTGTAGGTGTTTGGATTGGTTCAGGTATTGGTGGTATGGAAACATTCGAATACTCACACAATATGCTTTTAAAACGTGGTCCAAAACGTGTAAGTCCTTTCTTCGTACCAATGATGATTCCAGATATGGCAACTGGTCAAGTATCTATAGATATAGGCGCTAAAGGACCAAATGGTTGTACAGTTACGGCTTGTGCAACAGGTACAAACTCTATAGGAGATGCATTTAAAATCATCCAACGTGGTGATGCTGATGTTATGTTAGCTGGTGGTACAGAGGCACCTATAACAGAAATGGCTATTGCAGGTTTCAGTGCGAATAAAGCATTATCTACAAATCCTGACAAAAATACAGCTTGTCGTCCTTTCCAAGAAGGAAGAGATGGCTTTATCATGGGTGAAGGTGCTGGTGTAGTTGTATTAGAATCATTAGAATCAGCTGAAGCACGTGGTGCACATATTTATGCTGAGGTTGTAGGATATGGATCAACTGGGGATGCATTCCATATAACAGCTCCATCTCCAAATGGAGAAGGCGGTGCTCGTGCAATGCAAGCAGCCATTAAAGATGCTGGTATTAATCCAGAAGATATCCAATATTTAAATGCACACGGTACAAGTACACCAATTGGTGATTTATATGAAGTATTAGCTATTAAATCTACTTTCGGTGATGCAGCTAAGAACTTAAAAATAAGTTCAACTAAATCAATGATGGGTCATTTACTTGGTGCAACTGGTGCAGTTGAATCAATCTTAACGGCTTTATCAATTGAAAATAGTATTGTCGCTCCGACAATTAATGCAAACACACCAGATCCAGAAATCGATTTAGACTATACGCCTAATGAAGCGGCTAAATTAGATATTGAGTACGCTATGAGTAACAGCTTAGGCTTTGGTGGACATAATGCAGTATTAGTCTTCAAAAAATATCAAAAATAGATCATAAAAATAAAGCAGAAATACCAATGGAAAGTTGGTGTTTCTGCTTTTTATTTTAAAAAATATTAAACGATAAACCCTAGAAAGATTGAGATAATAAAAAATAATGTACTTAATACGACAAAAGGTAATACCCAGTTATGTATTGTTCTTTCTTTTAAATGTAGTTCTTTCATATTTGGATTCATGATTTCATCGTCTTTCAAATAATCTTGTGACGCTTTAGACTTCATATGAAAATTAAACTTCCGAACTGCTTGTCTAGAAACTTCTCCAACGCCATCTTGTTTCATCGCAACAATCCAACTAGCTGCAAAAGCAATTGTCATGATGTAAAAGTATATATTAGCTGCTTGATCTAGGTCTTTTAAAAAGATAAGACAAAGGACAGCGAATAGGCCAATATAACCTATAGTAAAAATACCCCAAAATTTCATTATTACCTACCTCTTATCATTAGATTTAAGTGTATTATAACAGATTAGAAAAAAATATTTATGTTTTGTGGAACTTAATAAAAAAATAAGTGTAATTTTACTTATGTATAATTATTGTATGTGACTACATAGTAAATGACTGAAAATTAGAAAAAATAGGTAATTAGTAAACATTTGTTGTATATTTATGCTAATAAAGTGTATATCGATATCGCGTTGTCGCTTTATCGTAATAAAATAATCTACTATTTTGAACACTTTCATATTCAAAATTCTGAATATTCGTGTTGATTTACATTGTATAAATTCTGTATAATGTATATAAATATTTCTGAATATTAAAAGAAATATGAATTCGATAAGGGGATTGGAGGCAAAACAATGGTTAGATATACTTTGAAACGTATTATTTATATGTTCATATCATTGTTTTTAATTATGACGATAACATTTTTCTTAATGAAATTGTTACCGGGTTCACCGTACAACGATGAGAAATTATCAGAAGAGCAGAAGGTTATTATAAATGAAAAGTATGGTCTGAATGATCCTGTACCAGTACAATACGCGAACTATTTAAAAAATGTCGCGAAAGGTGATTTTGGTATTTCATTCCAATACGATAACAGAGAGGTTTGGAGTTTAATTAAACCTAGACTTGGACCATCTGTAGAAATGGGTACATATGCGATGATTTTAGGAACTATTACTGGTTTATTATTAGGTATAGTTGCTGCAATCAGGCAAAACACAATAGTAGACTATGGGGCTACCTTCCTATCGGTGATATTTATTTCAGTTCCATCATTCGTTCTAGCTGTACTACTACAATATGTATTTGCTGTTGAATGGCAAATCTTCCCTGTAGCAGGTTGGAGTGGATTTATGACTGCTGTATTACCATCAATTGCGTTAGCAGCAGGTGTAACAGCAACAATTGCTCGTTATATTCGTTCTGAAATGATTGAGGTCCTAAGTTCTGATTACATAGAATTAGCAAGAGCTAAGGGGATGTCAAGTGCACGTGTTATCTTTGGACATGCAGTACGTAATGGATTAATTCCAATCATTACGATTATAGTTCCAATGTTAGCAGGTATCTTAACAGGTACTTTGACAATTGAAAATATATTCGGCGTTCCTGGTCTAGGTGACCAATTCGTTCGATCAATTCAAACAAATGACTATCCAGTCATTATGGCTTTAACATTACTATTCAGTTTCTTATTTATTATTTCAATCTTTTTAGTTGATGTACTTTACGGATTAGTAGATCCAAGAATCCGTGTTGAAGGAGGTAAAAAATAATGGCTAATAATGATGATAACAAGTTAAATAATAGCGGTTATGATAACGCCTCTGTTACACACTCAACACAAGGTATGCCAGCAGAAAGCTTCGTATTACATGGTAGAGATAAAGTAGTAGAAGAAAAATTCGAAAGAAAAAGTCGTACATTCTGGCAAGATGCTTGGAAACAACTTGTAGGGAATAGACTAGCGATTGTTGGTTTAATATTCCTTATCTTACTGACAGTTATTTCTTTAGTAGGACCATTAATGAATGATCATAAATTTAGTGATCAAAACGTTTCACATGCGAACTTACCACCGAAAATTCCAGTATTAGATAAAGTTCCGTTCTTACCATTTGATGGTACAGATAGAGATGGTTTTGACTTATATGAAAGTCAAAACGTTCAAGAAAATTACTGGTTCGGTACAGATGAACTTGGACGTGACTTATGGACACGTACTTGGAGAGGTACACAAGTATCCTTATTCATCGGTCTTGTAGCAGCAGCTCTAGATATCTTTATCGGTGTCATTTACGGTGCTGTATCAGGTTACTTCGGAGGAAGAATAGATGATATTTTACAACGTATCGTAGAAATACTTTCTTCTATTCCAAACTTAATCGTCGTAATTTTATTCGTATTACTATTTGATCCATCTATATGGACAATTATTTTAGCCATGTCTGTAACAGGTTGGCTCGGTATGAGTCGTATTGTACGTGGACAATTCTTGAAAATTAAAGAACAAGAATTCGTAATGGCATCTAGAACATTAGGGGTTTCTAACTTTAAATTAATCTTTAAACATATTTTACCGAATACACTTGGCCCAATTATTGTAACGTCTATGTTTACAGTTCCAAGTGCAATTTTCTTCGAAGCATTCTTAAGCTTCATTGGATTAGGTATTCCAGCACCACAAGCATCACTAGGTTCATTAGTTGATACAGGTAGAAAAATGTTGCTGATTTACCCACATGAATTATTCGTACCAGCAACAGTATTAAGTTTATTAATCTTATTCTTCTACTTATTCAGTGATGGTTTAAGAGATGCGTTTGACCCTAAAATGCGTAAATAAGGAGGAAATTAATTATGGCTAAGAGAATATTAGAAGTAAATAACTTACATGTTTCCTTCGACATTGACGCGGGGGAAGTACAAGCAGTAAGAGGTGTAGACTTTTATTTAGATAAAGGGGAAACACTTGCAATAGTTGGTGAATCAGGTTCAGGTAAATCTGTTACGACTAAAGCATTAACACGTTTATTGCCTAGAAAAGTAGGTAGAATTAAAGACGGTTCTATCTTATTTGACGGGAAAGATATTGCAAAATTAAGCGAAAAAGAAATGCAGAAAATTCGTGGTAAAGAGATCGGTATGATATTCCAAGATCCTATGACTTCACTCAATCCAACAATGAAAATTGGTAAGCAAGTCATGGAACCACTTATTAAGCATCAAAAATTATCTAAACAAGATGCGAAAAAGCGCGCATTAGATATTTTAAATTTAGTAGGTTTACCGAAAGCAAAAGAAAGGTTTAATAACTATCCTCACCAATTCTCAGGTGGTCAAAGACAAAGGATTGTTATTGCGACAGCATTAGCTTGTGACCCTAAAATCTTAATTGCGGATGAACCTACAACAGCATTAGACGTAACGATTCAAGCACAAATCTTAGAATTAATGAAAGAATTACAACATAAAATAGATACTTCTATTATCTTTATTACACATGACTTAGGTGTGGTAGCAAACGTGGCAGATAGAGTAGCAGTTATGTATGGTGGACAAATAGTAGAAACAGGTTCTGTTGATGAAATTTTCTATAATCCTAAACATCCATACACATGGGGCTTACTATCATCAATGCCAAGTTTAGAAACATCTCATGAAACAGAGCTTTTGGCTATACCTGGTACACCACCAGATTTAATCAAGCCACCTGTTGGAGATGCTTTTGCTAGACGTAGTGAATATGCCTTAGATATTGACTTTAAGGAAGAGCCACCTTGGTTCCAAATTTCACCTACACACTTTGTGAAGTCATGGTTGTTAGATGAAAGAGCACCTAAAGTAGAATTACCAGAAGCTGTTAAATTAAAACAAAAAGCAACACCAGATCAATTTGACAAGCCAAAACGTGTAGAAAGGGTGACGTTCTAATGGCTGATAAAAAAGAAGTACTGATTGATGTTCAAAATTTAAAGCAATATTTCAACGTAGGTAAGAAAAATGAGGTAAGAGCGGTAGATGACATCTCATTTCAAATCTTTAAAGGTGAAACATTAGGTTTAGTTGGTGAGTCTGGTTGTGGTAAATCCACAACAGGACGCACACTTATTAAACTATATGATGCAACTGACGGGAAAGTCATCTTTGATAACGTTGATATACAAAATATCAAAAAGCGTAAAGACTTATTACGATTTAATCGTCGTATGCAAATGATTTTCCAAGATCCATATGCATCGTTAAATCCACGTCTTAAAGTTATGGATATTATTGCTGAAGGTTTAGATGTTCACAAACTCGTTTCAAGTAAAGAAGAAAGAAAAAAACGTGTTTACGAATTACTTGAAACAGTTGGTTTAAATAAAGAGCATGCGAATAGATATCCACATGAGTTCTCTGGTGGACAAAGACAAAGGTTAGGAATTGCGCGTGCACTAGCTGTTGAACCAGAATTCATTATTGCAGATGAACCTATCTCTGCACTTGACGTTTCGATTCAAGCACAAGTTGTTAACTTAATGCAAAAGCTACAAGATGAAAAAGGTATTACGTTCTTATTCATCGCGCATGATTTATCAATGGTTAAATATATTTCAGATAGAATCGGTGTAATGTACTTTGGTAAATTGGTTGAACTTGGACCATCTGACCAAATTTATAAGCATCCTCAACATGAATATACTAAATCATTGTTATCAGCGATTCCATTACCAGATCCTGATTCTGAACGAACAAGAACAAGATCTTCATATAATCCAGATATACATAAATATGAAGACGACGACAAACTAGAATTAAGAGAAGTAGGTCCGGATCACTTTGTATATTGTTCTGAAAAAGAATTTGCTGAGAAGAAAGCCAACTATAATAAAGACTTTGATTTAACTGAAGCATAAATTATAGTTTTTTAATCTAGGTTAATCGCATTTTAACAATTGTTTGAAAATTGTGTGAATTTTTGTTGTTATTCATGCATTTTTAAAATATAATTATAATAACTCTTCTGATTACTCAGGGGAAAGAAAACAAGGGGGAAAAGCTATATGAGGAAGAAGATTTCGGTTTTATTGTCAATACTCGTTGCAGCTGTTTTAACGTTAGCAGCATGTAGTGGTGGCGGTTCTAAAAGTGACGAAGGTGGTAAAGGCGGCGTTAAGAGCGAAAAATCTGAAAACGTCTTAAACTTATCTTCATCATCAGATATTCCAACTATGGATTCATCTTTAGCAACAGACCAAGTATCATTCTTTACGTTTAACCAAACTTTAGAAGGATTATATGTATTAGATAAAGATGATAATCCTGCACCAGGTGTTGCAAAAGCAGATCCTGAAAAATCTGCAGACGGTAAAACTTGGACTATCAAATTAAGAGACAATGCAAAATGGTCAAATGGTGATCCAGTAACAGCGCATGACTTCGTTTATGCTTGGCAAAGAACTGTTGATCCAGACACAGCTGCAGAATATGCATACATGTTTGAAAACATCGAGAATGCTAAAGACATCACTGCAGGTAAGAAAAAACCTGAAGAATTAGGTGTTAAAGCAATTGATGATCATACTTTAGAAGTTAAATTAATTAAAGACGTTCCGTGGATGCAAAGTCTATTTGCTTTCGGTTCATTCATGCCTCAAAACGAAAAATTCGTTGAGAAGCAAGGTAAGAAATTCGGGACTACTGCTGATGCTACATTATCAAACGGTCCATTCATCATGAAAGAATGGAAAACTGAAGATAACTGGAAGCTTGTACCAAACAAAGAATATTGGGATAAAGACAAAGTTAAACTTAAAGAAGTTAACTATAAAGTTGTAAAAGAAGTACAAACAGCTATTAACATGTACCAAACTGGTAAATTAGATACTGTTGGATTAGATGCTTCAAACGTTACAAAATACAAAGATAGAGAAGACTTCTCTACTCAATTAAACTCTTCTAACTATTTCTTTAGAATTAACAAAACTAAGAATAAAGATTTAGCAAATGAAGATTTAAGAAAAGCATTCGCAAAATCTATTGATAAAGAACAATATGTTAAATCATTATTAAATAATGGTTCTGTTCCTTCAGATAAATTAATGGTTAAAGATTTCGTTAAAGATGAAGACGGTAAAGACTACATCGATGGCGTTAAATCTCCATTAAATTATGACAAAGAGGAAGCTAAGAAATTATTAGAAAAAGCTAAAAAAGCAACTGGTAAAGATAAATTCAACATCGAGTTATTAACTTATGATGCTGATGAATCTAAAAAAGCAGCTGAGTTCGTTAAAGAGCAAGTTGAGAAAAACTTACCAGGTGTAACTTTAAAAATCAAACAACAACCTTTCAAACAAAAATTAGCATTAGAATCTAAAGGCGATTATGACATTTCATTTGCTGGTTGGGGTCCTGACTATCCAGACTCAACTACATTCTTAGATTTATTTAAGAAAAATAGTCCACATAACCAAACAGGATATTCAAATGATGAGTACGATAAAGCATTAGAAGAAGCTAATTCTGATGAAATGTTAAAAGATGAAAATAGTGAAAAACGTACTAAATTATTACAAGATGCTGAAACTAAATTCTTAGACTCAGCTTCAATTGGGCCACTTTACCAACAAGGTGTTGCACGTTTACGTCAACCTTACGTTAAAAACTGGCAACCACATAAATTCGGTGGAGACTACTCACTTAAAGAAGTAGAAATCGCTGGAGCTAAATAAAAGTGAATGAAAGCAATCAATGGAAACATTGATTGCTTTTCTTTATATATTCAAGATGTTTGACACAATAATGAGGAGGCGCATTAAAAATGAAAAAGTATAAAGTCATATTTATGATAGTTGTCTCATTGATGCTTATTATGTCAGCGTGTAGTAATGATAAAGATGAAAAAGGCAGTAATATTAAACAATCCAAATCTAAAAATGAGCTTAATTTATCATCAGGGGATGATATACCAACTATGGATCCATCATTAGCAGCTGACCAAGTTTCATTTACAACTTTTGCTCAAACGCTAGAAGGCTTATATGTATTAGATAAAAATGACAAACCTATACCAGGCGTTGCAAAAGATAAACCTAAAAAGTCTAGCGATGGGAAAACATGGACAATTGAATTAAGAGATAACGCAAAATGGTCTAACGGAGATCCAGTAACTGCACATGACTTCGTATATGCATGGCAAAGATCAGTGGACCCAGATACAGCTGCAGAATTTGCCTATATGTTTGAAAATATAGAGAATGCAAAAGACATTACGCAAGGTGAAAAAAAGCCTGAAGAATTAGGTGTTAAAGCGATTGATGATCATACGCTTCAAATTAAACTCATTAAAGATGTGCCTTGGATGGAAAGTTTATTAGCATTCGGTTCATACATGCCTCAAAATGAAAAGTTTGTTAAAAAGCAAGGTGACAAATTTGGAACAACAGCTAAGACAACATTATCTAATGGACCATATAAATTAACAGAGTGGAAACCAGAAGATAAATGGAAGCTTGAAAAGAACGATGAATATTGGGATAAAGATAAAGTCAAAGTTCAAGACGTGAACGTTAAAGTAGTTAAAAATACGCAAACAGCCATTAATATGTATCAAACAGGTAAGTTAGACATGGTTGGTTTAGATGCGCAAAACATAAAAAAATATAAAGACAGAGAAGATTTTTCTACTGAAGCAACATCAGGAAGTTACTTCTTTAGAATTAATAAAGAGAAAAATGAGAATTTAAAAAATGAAGATTTAAGAAAAGCAATTGCGAAATCAATCGATAAGAAATCATATGTGAATTCGTTGTTGAATAATGGATCTAAACCATTAGATACATTAATGATTAAAGACTTTGTGAAAGATAGCGATGATAAAGATTATACAGAAGGTGTGAAATCGTCACTGAGCTATAATAAAAAAGAAGCAAAAGAACATCTTGAACAAGCGAAAAAAGACTTAGGTAAAGATAAATTTACAATTGAATTGCTAACGTATGATGAAGATGAATCTAAAAAAGCAGGAGAATTTGTCAAAGAACAAGTAGAGAAAAATTTACCTGGTGTTACTTTAAAAATTAAACAACAACCATTTAAACAAAAACTCGCACTTGAGTCTAAAAAAGACTTTGATATTTCATTTGCAGGTTGGTTCCCAGATTATCCAGATCCAACAACATTCTTAGATTTATTTACGTCTGATTCACCGCATAACCAAACAGGATATGCTAACAAAGCATATGATAAAGCATTAGAAGAAGCCAATTCAGATGAAATGTTGAAACCAGAAAATAGCGATAAACGTATTAAAGCATTACAAGATGCAGAATCAGAATTTTTAGATTCAGCATCCATATCTCCATTATTCCAAACAGGGTCTGCAAGATTGAGACAACCATATATTAAAAATTGGCAAAACCATAAATACGGTGGAGATTACACATTAAAAGGTGTCGAAATAGAAGGCGCTAAATAAATTAATTTAAAAGGGATATAAAAACCATTTGTGTATGGATTTTATATCCCTATTTATTTTGTAAATTTTTAACACTTTATTGATACTGAAATAGACTTTATATATAATTAAACTAAATAAAGTCAGAAAATTCACGCTTTTAAAAGCTAATTGGAGGGAACTATGAATCAACTTAATTCTTTTCTTGTATTTAATTTAAAATCGATATTGAAAGATAGGATTACTTTAGTTTGGACGCTAATTTTTCCGATTCTAATGATTATCATTAATTTTTCAGTTTATCAAAATAGTGTCAAGACTATTGAAGATAAGGAAATATTATTAGTTCAATTTTGGTCATTTATGACAATCCTGATATTACTTAATGGCATTGCAGTTGAAATTGCAAATATTAGAGAAGTTGGCGCACTGAAAAGTTATGTTATGTTGGCAGGGTCCAAGTATCCATTTATATTGGCAATATTAGTATCTCAAATCTTAATTTTATCTATAAGCATAAGTGTTATATCCATTCTATTTATGGCTTTATTTAAACTCTTTAGTTTGAAAATTTTATTATATGCCTTTATTTATATACTTTTAATCATTCCTATATCATTTATATTCTTAGTAGTAACGTCATTGCCTTTTAAAGCAAGTTCTATCGCTACTATTTCAACGATACTTTCAATTGCATTATTTTACATTGTCAATATGCAACTCTTTGGATTGGAATGGATTAATCCGTTACATTTCCTTTATAAATTAGGGGAATTGATTGTTCTTGGTTTTAATCATTTTAGCATGATGATTCCTATAATCTACGTACTTTATGTCGTAATTGGTTTATATGCACTTATAAAATTAGATATTAATTCTAAAATTATTAGATAAGGATGAGTTACATGTACTATGTAAAAAATTTAAAATATACATACAAAAATAGTGATAAAGCTGTACTTTCAAATATTTCGTTTGATCTAAAACGAGACAGATTAAATGTATTAATAGGTATGAATGGAGCTGGTAAAACAACTTTATTCGATTGTATAACGAATCATTTAAAAGCAGAATGCGATGAAATCAATATGCCGAAATTGAATGATATTTCATTTCTTACACAATATAATTATTACGCACCAAATAATACTGGAGAAGACCTTATAAAGTTATTTTTAGGCATTATTCCTAAGGATGAAAAAAAGAAGTTCAAAGATCATTTTTATAAAGGTTTATCCAACATCGAAAAAGAGAAATATGATCATTTATTAAAAATGAAAATAGGGAAGATGTCATTTGGAGAAACTAAATGGCTGTTAACAGTGATTTTTTCAAACTTGGATAGAAAGCTGTTCTTATTTGACGAACCAACGAGTGGTGTTGATCCAGTATCTAGGAAAATGATAATGGAAAAATTACAGTCATTAATACATAAAGGTAAAATTTGTCTATTAGCCACTCATCAATTACAAGATTTAGTTCATTTAAATCCACATATCATATTTATAGATCATGGAGAAATCGTATATGAAGGAAACTATGACAAGTGGTTAGAATTAAATCATACTCAAAATCCAGATGTGGCTTTTGAAAATACTATAGGTATAAATAATTACTAGTTTTCCTCTTAATTTTAATTTGTAAAATATTATTGCTATCAACTTGATAACTTATGTTGCGACATAAACAAATTAACATTATAATTGAAGAAAGTTCAGAAATGACTGAATTTTCAAAAATTGAATAAGGGGAAATGTTTATGAAAAACAAACATGCAAGGTGGAGTTTTTTAGTTTTTCTGTCGATAATTTTACTTTTATCGGCATGTAGTGGTGGAAACGGAAAGGATAAAAGTGGCGGTTCTGCAGGGGATGGTAAAAAGTTACGATTAATTTCTATTTCGGATATTCCATCAATGGATTCATCTTTAGCAACTGATGCTGTGTCTTTTGATGCATTAAATAATACGATGGAAGGGTTGTATAAGTTAGATAAAAATGACAAAGCAATTCCGGGTATTGCAAAGGGTGATCCTAAAAAGTCTAAAGACGGTTTGACTTGGACGATTGAATTAAGAGATGCAAAGTGGTCGAATGGAGATGAAGTTACTGCACATGATTTCGTATATGCTTGGCGTAAATTAGTTGATCCAAAGACTGCTTCTGAATATGCATTTATTATGTTTGATATTGAAAATGCTGAAGATATTAATAAAGGTGACAAGAAACCTGAAGAATTAGGTGTTAAAGCGATTGATGATAAGACATTAGAAATTAAACTTAATCGTGAATTACCTTATTACCAAGAATTATTGTCATTTGGTTCATTTTTACCGCAAAATGAAAAATTCGTAAAAGAAAAAGGCGATAAATACGGTACAACTGCTGAAGATACACTATACAATGGACCATTTACGTTATCTGACTGGAAGACAGAAGATAATTATACTTTAACTAAGAACAAAGAATATTGGGATAAAGGTAATGTGAAACTAGATAGTGTGAATTTTAAAGTTGTTAAAGAACCTCAAACAGCTCTAAACATGTATAATGCAGGGGATGTAGATGAGGCACTTATCCCAGCTGAAAATGTTAAGAAATATGAAAAAGATAAAGCTTATAACACAGAACTTGAATCAAGAGTTTACTTTATGAGAATGAATCAAAAAGATGTACCTGAATTCAAAAATAAAGATTTAAGAATGGCAATTGCGCAATCAATTGATAGAGAACAATATGTTAAGAGTAATTTAAACAATGGTTCTAAAGCAGCAAACTCATTAGTACCTACAGAATTCGTAAAGGATACTAAAGGAGAAGACTATACTAAAGGTGTTAAATCAGATAATAAATTCAATAAAGCAGAAGCTAAGAAACATTTAGAAGCTGCTAAGAAAGAACTTGGTAAAGATGAATTTACTTTTGAATTATTAACGTATGACCAAGATAACGCTAAAAAAGATGCTGAATACTTTAAAGAGCAAATTGAGCAAAACTTACCAGGCGTGACAATTAAAGTTAAACAACAGCCTTACAAGCAAAAATTAAAACTAGAAGCGAACATGGATTATCAAATTTCATTCGGTAGATGGGGTCCTGATTACCCAGATGCTATGACATTCTTAGAATTATTTACAAGCGATAATGTGATGAATGAAACTGGTTGGAAAAACAAAGAATATGATAGCAAAATTAATGATGCGGGAGATAAATTGTTAGATAAAGAACAAGAACGTGTTGAAGCTATGCAAGATGCTGAATCATTATTGTTAGATGAAGCGGTTATTGTGCCTATTTATCAACAAGGTAATGCAAGATTAACGCAAAGTTATGTGAAAGATATTGAAAGACATAAGTTTGGTGGAGATACAGATTTAAAACATGCTTATGTTCAAAAGTAACAAATAGGTAGTTTAACTAAATATAAACTTAGGGGATGAGTTACATGTCGAAAATATTTAAAGTTTTAACAATGATGTTGGCAGCTGTACTCGTATTGAGTGCATGTTCATCGGGTGGCGGAAGTAAAGGCAAGAGTGACGAAACATTAGATTTACAAATCAATGGTGATATACCCACGATGGATTCAGCTATGGCAACAGATGGTTTATCATTTGATATGTTCTTCCAAACAATGGAAGGTCTCTACACATTAGATAAAGATGATAAAGCAATACCAGCAGTAGCAAAAGGTGATCCGAAAATTACGAACGATGGTAAGAAGTGGACGATTAAATTAAGAGATGATGCAAAATGGTCAAATGGGGATCCAGTAACGGCACATGATTTTGTCTTTGCTTGGAGAAAAGTTGTAGACCCAGATACTGCATCTGAATATGCATATATCTTATACGATATTAAAAATGCAGAAGAAATTAATTCAGGTGACAAAAAGCCTGAAGAACTTGGTGTTAAAGCCGTAGATGATCATACATTAGAATTTGAACTAACGAAATCATTACCATACTATAAAGAATTATTGTCATTCGGTACATTTATGCCACAAAATGAAAAATTCGTTAAAAAACAAGGTGACAAGTATGGTACAACAGTCAAAACAACTTTATATAATGGACCATTCAAAATGACTGAATGGAAAACAGATGATAAAGTTACGTTAGAAAAAAATGATGATTACTGGGATAAAGATAAAGTTAAATTAAACAAAGTAAACTACAAAGTCGTTAAAGAAGCTTCAACAGCTGTAAACTTATATGAAACGAATAAATTAGATATTGTAGATTTACCAGCAGAACAAGTTAAGAAATATAAAGATGATAAAGCATTTAATACAGAATTAGATACTGTAACGTATTACTTCAAATTAAATGAAGATACAGTACCTGAATTCAAGAATGAAGACTTTAGATTAGCATTTGCTAAAGCAATTGATAAAGAAGCATACGTGAAAAATAACTTGAATAACGGATCTATTCCAACAGATAACTTTGTACCGAAAGACTTTGTTAAAGACAGTAAAGGTAAAGAATATCAAGATGGCGTGAAAAATACGAACCAATATAATGTTAAAGAAGCAAAAGAACATTATGAAAAAGCTAAAAAAGCATTAGGTAAAGACAAATTTACAATTGAGCTGATGACTTATGATAAAGACACAGCTAAACGAGATGCTGAATACTTTAAAGAACAATTAGAGAAAAATTTAGATGGAGTTACAATTAAAATTAAACAACAACCATTTAAACAAAAACTTGATCTTGTTTCAAAAGGTGAATATGAAATGTCACTAGAAAACTGGATTCCAGACTATCCAGATCCAATGACATTCTTAGAACTTTATGTAACAGACGGTTCTCATAATAATACTGGCTGGTCTAATAAAGAGTATGACAGTATTATTAAAGCAGCAGACTCATCATTAGCAAGCGACCCTGACAAACGACTTTCAGAATTACAAAGAGCTGAAGGTATGTTATTAAATGAAGCGGGTATTGTACCACTTTATCAAGTCGGTGTAGCACAACTTCAAAAACCTAACGTTAAAAATGTAGTGAACCACCAATTCGGAGGCGTTTCTACATTAAAAGAAGCTTATATTGAAAAATAGACATTAAAGAAGCAGTAGAAATTCACTTAAATGTGAGTTTCTACTGCTTTTTATAGGTTGGAGATGAAATTGGTAGTTGGGCACGCACGAAGACTGAGAGATATCGTGCGCTAAGGTACAAAATAGGGGTGAAACGCACGAAGACTAAGAGATATCGTGCGCTAAGGTACAAAATAGGGGTGAAACGCACGAAGACTGAGAGATATCGTGCGCTAAGGTACAAAATCAGGGTGAAACGCACGAAGACTAAGAAATATCGTGCGTTATGATAACCAAATATAATCTAGCATAAAAAAGAGATGGTCAATACCATCTCTTTTTATAATTATTTTCTTTTTCTTCCTAATCCTATAGCGTTTTCCATCTTTTTCAATGTTTTGTTGGCTACGAAACTTGCTTTATCTCTACCTTTATCAAGTATTTCATCTAATACTTCTTTGTTTTCATAATAATAATTGAATTTTTCTTGGAATTCTACAAGGAATTTCTTAACTTCTTCAGCTAAGTCTCCTTTGAAATCGCCATATCCTTTATCAGCATATTGTGCTTCTAATTCTTCAATTGATTGTCCTGATAGGCTAGAGTATATAACGAGCAAGTTACTGATACCTGGTTTGTTTTCTTTATCATATTTAACGATGCCATCAGAATCTGTAACAGCACTTTTAATTTTCTTAGCTGCAACGTTTGGCTCGTCTAATAATGAGATGAAGTTCTTTTGATTATCATCACTCTTACTCATTTTCTTAGATGGATCTTGTAAGCTCATAATTCTAGCGCCAAACTTAGGCATGTGAATTTCTGGTTTAATTAAAACATCATTATATTTCGTATTAAAGCGATCAACGACATTACGTGTTAATTCAATATGTTGTTTTTGGTCATCGCCGACAGGTACGATATTTGTATTATATAGTACAATATCTGCTGCCATTAATGGTGGATAAGTTAATAGACCTGCTGGAATACCTTGAGATTGTTTTTGTGCTTTATCTTTATATTGCGTCATTCTTTCAAGTTCACCAATTGAACTGATTGTTGTTAAAATCCAACCTGCTTGAATATGTGCTGGTACTTCTGATTGGATGAAAAGTGTTACTTTTTCTGGATCTAATCCAGATGCTAAGTAAATCGCAGCTAATTTACGTGTGTTCTCTCTTAATTTAAGTCTATCTTGAGGTACTGTAATTGCATGCTGATCTACAATGCAAAAAAAGCAGTCATAGTCGTGTTGAATTTCATTAAATTGTTTTAATGCACCAATGTAGTTACCTAAAGTAGGGATACCACTTGGTTGGATACCTGAAAATAAAGTTTCCATTAACCTTGCCTCTTTTCTACAAAATTTCTTTATATCATTATAACAGTATTTTATTCATTTGTAAGTTGTGTTATTCTTGTAATTAGATAAATATGTCGTCATAAACATATTCATCTATAATTTATGTGCTTTTTAATGAATTATTAGCAGTTTCTCATTTAATTTTAATCTTTGAGTTATATAATATATTTATAGCAATTAGATAAAGATTAAACCAAGTGAGCAATATATGTTTAACCTAGTAAGATATAGGGTATATATAATTAAGTGTATTTTATCTTATAAGTTCACTGACGTTTAACATAAATAATATTCAATTAGGAGAGTGAGATGTATGGTAACATTATTTACTTCACCAAGTTGCACATCTTGCCGTAAAGCGAAAGCATGGTTACAAGAACATGACATTCCGTATACGGAGCGTAATATTTTTTCAGAACACTTAACATTAGATGAAATTAAATCAATCTTAAAGATGACAGAAGATGGAACAGACGAAATTATTTCAACTCGTTCTAAAACATATCAAAAATTAAATGTAGATATCGATGCATTACCTCTACAAGAATTATATACAATTATACAAGACAACCCAGGTTTATTACGTCGACCTATTATTTTAGATGATAAACGTTTACAAGTTGGTTATAACGAAGATGAAATTCGTCGTTTCTTACCAAGAAAAGTGCGTACATTCCAATTAATGGAAGCACAACGTATGGTTGACTAATTTAGTCTAATATTAACATTATAGCTCCTGTTTACAGGGGCTATTTTTGTATATAAAATTAAATGTGAATAGTTCGAACAAATTACTGTTAAAATGTACTTGTTTATAATACAATGAATGTACTATTCCTAGAGTAAGGGAGTGTGACATTATGAGAATAGAACGAATTGATGAAACAACGGTAAAATTATTTATAACTTATCAAGATATCGAAGCAAGAGGTTTCAAACGTGAAGATTTATGGACAAATCGTAAACGTGGCGAAGAATTTTTCTGGTCTATGATGGATGAAATCAATGATGAGGAAGAATTTGTCGTTGAAGGACCATTGTGGATCCAAGTGCATGCATTTGAAAAGGGTGTTGAAGTAACCGTTTCTAAATCTAAAGGTGACGAACTGTTAAATATGACTGACGAAGAATCTAATGAACAATTAGAGTATCAAGTCAATGATTTCTTATCTCAAGCACTCGATTCTGATCAGAATATCGGAGATCTCTTGAATGAAGAGAAAGAAGCTGAAAAACACTTTGTCCCTAAAGACATAGGCTTACTTGTAAGATTCGAAGAGTTAGAAGATATTATTGAATATGCACATTATAATGAACATAAAGATATTGTATTTACAGACTTATTATACATGTTAGATAACAAATATTATTATTATGTACAATTTGATCAAATAGATAGTGAAGACATTATTAATGACTTCTACGGACAATTACTTGAATATGCTAATCCAACTCAAGTGTCTAAATTATATCTAGATGATTATGCGAAAGTTGTCATGAGTTATAATGTTATGGGTCAAGTGAGAAGATATTTTGAACCTAAAAATTAAATAAGTAATTTTAGCACCTCTTTACGTTTTATATAGTAAAGAGGTGTTTTTTATGTTAATGGGACTTAATCAACATAATCAGTTAATATATGCACAACACGCTAAGGCAAATGAAATTTATAGGTGTCCGGATTGTTTATCTGAACTTGTTATCAAGAAAGGGAAACATACTGTTGCGCACTTTGCCCATAAAGTAGATAGCTATTGTTTAAGAAATAGTTATAAGAAAGAATCTCTTGATCACATATCATCTAAACATCATATTTATGCATGCTTAAATGGGAAAGTTAACATAGATATGGAATATTATATTTCAGAGATAGAACAAATTCCTGACATACTGATTAATAACAATATCGTTGTCGAATTTCAATATTCACCTATTAGCTTTGATTTATTAATGGATAGAAGTGAAGGATTTCGAGTAATGAATATGAAAGTAATTTGGATAGGTAAAGAAATTAAATATCAGAATGGAATATTAACCCTCAGTTATTTCGAAGCAGCACTCATTAATCATAGAGAAAGAACACTTATAACTTATAATCCTGAAGAGCGACTGTTAATAAGATATGAATGTTTACAATCAATTGATAAACATAGATTTATCGGTTATAGACGGGAAATTCAATGGGAGCATTTATTAGAAGATTACCCTTTAAAGCAAATACCGAATTTAGCGTTAACGGATAGAGCTTATCAAGAATATTTAACTAAATGTAGGAAACAGAAGAATGTATTAGAACCGACGCTATCGTTATTATATAATGCACGCTTAATACATAAGAAGAGACAACCGATTATTGGCATTATTGTACCTGAACAAATATATTTTTTAACACATAGTATTACATGGCAAACATACTTATTTTTAGAAATGAAAAATAAGACATTTACTTTTGAAAAATTTTATCAGTTCATAGAATTTAGATCATTTTATGATTGTCATTATTCTAAGAAAGAAATCCTTTTAAACGCCTTTTACTCATATATTTCAATTGTAAAACGAAAGGCTATTTCACGTGCAAAATGGACTAATTAATGAGAAAATTATAAATATGAAATATTAAGGAGGCTATTAAGATGGCGAAGTTAATTACAAGGGAAGAACAACAAGAACAATATACATGGGACTTAACAACTATCTTTTCTTCTGACGAAGCATATGAAGAAGCTTTTAAAGAGTTAGAAGGCTATTTAGGTAAAGAAGAACAATTCAAAGGTCACTTGAAAGATAGTGCAGAAACATTGTATAAAGCGTTATTACTTGATAGTGAAATTGATGAGAAACTAGGTAAAGTTTATGTTTATGCTCATTTGAAACATGATCAAGACACAGCAAATGATAAATACGCTGGATATGAAGCGAAGGCAGCAACACTTGCTAATAAATTTGCGAGTGCATGGAGCTTTATTTTACCTGAATTAATGTCAATTGATGAAGCAACATTAAATGAATTTGTTGAATCAAACGATGATTTAAAAAGATATCAATTTGATATTGAGAAACTTAATAAGAAAAGACCTCATATATTAAGCGATAAAGAAGAAAAGATTTTAGCTGAAGCAGGGGAAGCATTGCAAACGCCTAGCAATGTATTTGGTATGTTCAATAATGCTGACTTAACATTTAAACCAGCAGTTGATAAAGATGGTAATGAACATGAACTGACACAAGGTACATATACTAAATTATTAGAATCTGAAGACCGTGTTTTAAGAAAATCTGCTTATGATAATGTATATGAAGCTTATGGAAGTCATAACAATACATTAACTGCAACGTTAAGTGGGAAAGTTAAGACTGCTATATTTAGTTCAAAAGTTCGTAAGTACAACTCAGCACGTGAACAAGCATTATCAAATAACTTTATTCCAGAAGAAGTATACGATAACTTAATTGCGACTGTACATAAGCATTTACCATTGTTACACCGTTATACAGCTTTAAGAAAAGAGTTACTCGGTTTAGATGAAATGCATATGTATGATATGTATACACCACTCGTTAAAAATTCTTCATTTGATATGCCATATGAAGAAGCTAAAGACTGGATGGTTAAAGCGTTACAACCTATGGGTCAAACGTACACAGATGTAGTTGAAGAAGGTTTAAATAATAGATGGGTAGACGTTTATGAGAATAAAGGTAAACGCTCTGGTGGTTATTCTTCAGGCGCACACTTAACAAATCCATTTATTTTACTTAACTGGACAGACTCTATTTCTGATTTATTTACGTTAATTCATGAATTTGGACATTCTGCACATAGTTATTTCAGTAGAAAGCATCAACAATCAAATGAAAGTGATTATTCAATTTTTGTAGCAGAAGTTGCTTCAACAACTAATGAAGCGTTATTAAGTGAATATATGGATAAGAACTTAGAAGATCCTGAAAAGCGTAAATATTTATTAAACCAAGAGTTAGAAAGATTTAGAGCAACATTATTTAGACAAACAATGTTCGCTGAGTTTGAATATCTTATTCATAAAATTGTAGAAGATGGCGAACCATTAACTGCAGATCGTTTAAACTCTGAGTATGCAGAACTTAATAAAAAATATTTCGGAGATGCTGTTGTGACAGATGAGAACATTGCCAAAGAATGGTCACGTATTCCTCATTTCTATTATAATTTCTATGTTTATCAATATGCTACAGGTTATAGTGCGGCACAAGCATTGAGCAAACAAATATTAGAAGAAGGCGAACCAGCAGTTGAGAGATATATTAATGAATTCTTAAAAGCAGGTAGCTCAGATTATCCGATTGAAGTATTGAAAAAAGCTGGTGTAGATATGACATCTAAACAACCAATAGAAGAGGCAATGGAAGTATTTGAACAGAAACTAAATGCCTTTGAAAAGCTTGTAAAAGTGAAATAAATGTATGTAGACGTTTCCAATATGACAACTGTGTGACAAATTAAAAAAACCGATGTTTTTTGTTGAATTTAGTGTACAGACCATGTTATATTACATACATGAAATTAATCACATAACAAACATACCCCTTTGTTTGAAGTGAAAAATTTCTCCCATCCCCTTTGTTTAAGCACCGTGTAATCAGACACGGTGTTTTTTATTTATTTGTTTGTTCATTCATAGTTAACATCCCAAAAGTTATCTATTAAATGGTAAGTATAAGTTACAAGAACATATATTTAACCATAGAGTATGAAACTTAATGTTCATGCTAAAAATTGAGTAGGGCATAAATGTCCAAATTTAAACAGCAGCTATTCATCTTAATGATGAATGACTGCTGTTTTTTTATTTTATGCATTTTATCTAAAACATAAAAAATAACATCTCATTTCTAACTGAATAAACCAGTGAAATGAGATGTTATTTAATTCAAATAAGGATACAGATCCTATACTTATTATTTACTTTTCTTGAATTTCCAAAAATCTCCGTGTACAGAATCTTGTTGTTCTATATAATTTTGGAGTTGTAATTTTTTTAATTCGCGTTTGACGATTTTCTCTGGCCATTCATATATTGTCGCAATTTCTTGTTCAGAAATAATGGATTGCGACTGTATATAGTCGAGTAATTTTGGAGGAAGTTGTTTCTCAACTTCAGTTCCAATAAGTTCTTGAATGATATACGTATAAATATGATATGGGTATAAACCTTCTACTTTAAGTCCTTCAGAATGTACATCTTCATTAAAGAACACAAGTGATGGTGTCATATTGATATCCATTTCACGTGCAATGTGCAAATCTGTTTGTAAACTTTCAGTCAATGACTGTTCTTTTAAGTCTTTAATAAATACAGATAAATCAATTCCAGATTTGTACGCACATTTTCTAATTAACTCAGTTGTAATGATTTTTTCATGAGGTATAATTTCATTCTGAATTAAGTTTAGAAATCTGCTCGCTCTATTATGTCCTTGTAATTCTGCTGCTTTAAATGCTAAAGCTACATTATCAAATTCACATGTGCTTTGAGCCTGACATTTAGTCAAAACTTTTAGAGATGGGTTCAAAATCTGACGAATTTTAACATATTTTTGATATTCAATTTTTAACTTTGCTAATGTAGCTGATAGATTAAAACAATCTTCGCAAAATGGATCGAAAAATGAATAAATTTCGATTTTGCTTACAGGTGTTAAATCTATGTTATTTTGTTCATTAGCATGGATTAGTCTTAATTCTTCGGCCATATTATCCACCTTCAACTATATTAAGCGTTAACCATGTGGTTTGCAGTTAGCTTGAGTCTTTCATATAAATATTCTTGTATATCTTTATTTAATCGAGATTGGGTAAGGGCTTCAAGCATATTCTCTAGCCAAGCATCTCTTTCTTTATTCGTAATTCTAAAAGGTAAATGACGTTGTCGTAACATCGGATGACCATGTTCTTCTGTATATAATGCTGGACCACCCAAAAACTGAGTTAAAAACTGTTTCTGTTTACGACTCGTTTCTGCAAAGTCACCAGGGAAAAGATGATTAATACGATTATCGCGTTCTACGAGATAATAAAAGTGATCAATCATGTCGTACAAATCTTGGGGGTCGATTACTTCATATGGGGTCATAATTTCACCTTTTCTTGCTTATTTCATTATCGATAATATTAATATAACATGTTCTTAAATTTTTAAAAGTATTTCGACTTGTAACGAAAGTAAATTCATGTTCTTTTGCGATCTGCATTGAAAAAGCGTACCACTTTATTATTTGGAATATTTCTTTCTATATTCATGTCATTCAAAATTTTATTAAAAGCTATTTCGCCTTTAGCATAGTCTTTAACTTCGAATTCTAATTCGTAATCTTCAATACCTAAATAAATACTATGATCTAATACTAAAAGTCCAGTGCCTATATCTTTTTCTAATCTATAAGTTGTTAAATCACCAAGTTGTCTTAGGTCATTCAATGGAATATTGAACTTATTTAATATTTCAGTAATGTTTTCTGGAAGATATTGTTTGTCTAATCGTTCACCTTGTTTAGGAACATCCTCAACTATTTCGTTATATTCTAGAAGACCAACTTCTTGTGGGACTTTTAATGTCATTTCATAATTATGATTCTTTTCACGTATTCGTAGTGCCATTTTTTGTGACATAATATCATGATTATTTGTATCTATATAGTAATTTGTTTGTTTAAAAGGCTCACTTTGTTTAAAATAATATTGTTTGATTAATTCATAATCTTCAAGCGTGAGCATATTCTTGAATTCAATTTCGAGTTCTTGTCCCATTTTGATATACACTTCCTTTTACACTATTATTATAGAAGATTTACGGATAAACAAGTAATTATACAAAATTGACTTGATGATATGAATGTTTAAATTAAAATGTGTTAAAATAGATTGGAATAAGGAGGAACAACAATGCGTATTTATGTAAATGAAATTAAAATAAATGATAATCAAATCAAATGTTATACAGACCAACCAACTGAGGGATTAGAACCAGCAGAGCATATGATTGTAGATAGCGATAATCATGCATTTGTATATATGCTTGATAGCGGTGAACAATACCATTATTTATTATTTGTAGAGGAAACATGGTCAATGATTCATGAACACTTCGACAAAGAGGTCATCGTCAACGATCATTTAGTATTAACTTCATTTAAAGAAGAAATGGAATTTTTATTAGATAACATCGCAGATAATCACAACTATGGTAAAGCGTTTGTAGCTTCGGTAGAGGAAGCATTTGAATTAAACAAAGCGGAGTGATGGTTATGAATCAATGGGAAGAATTTTTGGCACCATATAAACAAGCAATTGACGAATTAAAGATTAAATTGAAGGGGTTACGTAAACAATATGAATCTTCAGATAAACCTTCGCCAATTGAGTTTGTTACAGGTCGTGTTAAACCTATCTCAAGTATTATAGATAAAGCAAATCAACGTAATATTCCTTTTGATCGATTAAGAGAGGAAATGTATGATATTGCAGGTTTAAGAATGATGTGTCAGTTTGTTGATGATATAGATATCGTTGTAGAACTATTAAGACAACGACAAGATTTTGAAGTTGTAGAAGAACGAAATTATATCGAATATACAAAAGAAAGTGGATATCGCTCGTATCATGTCATTATTAGTTATCCAATTGAAACGTTACATGGTCAAACAAATATTTTGGCAGAAATTCAAATTAGAACATTAGCGATGAATTTCTGGGCGACGATTGAACACACTTTAAGATATAAGTACGATGGTGATTATCCTCCTGAAATAAGAAATAGATTAGAGAGAGCAGCTGAGGCAGCATTTTTATTAGATGAAGAAATGTCTGAAATACGTGAAGAAATTCAAGAAGCACAGAAATATTATTCCAGACAGAAAAGTAATAAACACAAACACGATTAGGGGTGAATGCTTTGAAATATAATATATTATCAAAAGGTGATTCAAAATCGAATGCTTTAATGTATAAGATGAAAAATCATATGAATGACTTTAATATGGTTGAAGACAAAGAATCACCCGATATCGTAATTTCTGTTGGTGGAGATGGTACTTTATTACAAGCATTTCACCAATATAGTCATATGTTAGGTGATGTCAGTTTCGTAGGTGTACATACTGGGCATTTAGGTTTCTATGCTGATTGGTTGCCACATGAAGTTGAAAAACTCATTATTGAAATTAACAATTCAACTTATCAAGTGATAGAATATCCATTATTAGAAGTGATCATTCGTTACAAAAAAGGCGGATATGAAACGAGATATTTAGCTTTAAATGAAGCGACAATTAAAACAGATAATGGCGCAACACTAGTCGTAGATTTAGTATTAAGAGGCGAGCAGTTTGAAAGATTTAGAGGCGATGGTTTATGCGTATCAACACCATCTGGCTCAACGGCTTATAATAAAGCTTTAGGTGGGGCACTTATACATCCATCACTAGAAGCTATGCAAATAGCTGAAATAGCTTCTATTAATAACCGTGTCTTTAGAACAGTCGGTTCTCCGCTTGTATTGCCTAAACATCACGTTTGTCATATACATCCTGTAAATAACGATACATTACAAGTTACGATTGATCATGTAAATGTTAAACATAAAAATATTGAATCGATTCAATATAGAGTAGCAAATGAAAAAGTCCGCTTTGCGAGATTTAGACCATTTCCTTTCTGGAAAAGAGTACATGATTCATTTATTTCGAATGAGGATTAAATATGAAAGTATTACAATATAGAGCAACTTCTTCAATGACTTTGAAGACATTCTTATATGATAAAGGCATTTCTAAAAAGAGTTTAAGCGCCATTAAGCAGAATGGCGCTTTATTAGTGAACAAAAAACATGCTACCGTTAGAAAAGAAATTCATGAAGGTGATGAAATTGATGTCCATTTACCTAATGAATTGCCTAGTCATAATCTAGAACCATTTACGTTTGATTTAAATATTTTATTTGAAGATGAATGGTTTATTATTGTTTCTAAACCTGCCATGATGAATACTGCGCCTTCTAGAGAACATCCACATTATAGTTTAGTTGAAGCGGTATTAAGCCATATGATAATGAATGGTGAACGAACGATTCCACACATTGTGACACGTTTAGATCGCGGTACAAGTGGTATAGTTATATTTGCAAAGCATCAATTATTACATCATATGGTTTCAAATACGACAATTAGTAAATACTATGTTGCACTTGTCCACGGGGCTGTTGAACCGAAGAAAGGTGTTATTAAAGCACCAATCGCACGTGCTAAACATTCTATTATAGAAAGAGAAGTTTCTGAAGAAGGAAAGTTTGCACATACAGAATATGAATATTTAGATGGTGATTCTGAAAATAGCATGCTTAAATTACAGTTGTTTACTGGTAGAACACATCAAATAAGAGTGCATCTCGCACATATTGGATATCCTATTATAGGGGATAGTTTATATGGATTTGAAGATGGTCAATATGAGCATCAATTACTGCAGTGCAATCATATAGAATTTATACATCCCATTACTTTAAAACAATTGCATATTGTTGATGAAATGCACTATAACCTAAGCGGTGTAGGTATGATATAATAAATTGTATTTTTATGAGGAGGTGGCAAAGTTGGTTAATGAAAATAATGAAAATTACATCGAAGACGAAGCTTTTGATAAAGAAAAGTTAGACGAACTATTAGCAAATGATGAAATAGACCAATTTAGAGAAGAATTTTTAAATATGCATACATATGACCAAGGTGAATACTTTGAAATATGTGATAATGAGCTTAAACAAAAAATATATCAATTCCTTTCTCCGTTAGAAGTAGCTGACTTCTTTGAAACGACTGAGTTAGATGATGAAGAATACGAAGAAATTTTTCAAAATATGAATGCTAATTATGCAAGTCAAATGTTAAGTGACATGTCATACGATAACGCAGTTGATATTTTGAATGTATTATCTAAAAGTAAAATAGCCACTTTACTCACACTCATGAATCGTGAAGATGCTAGAGAGATTAAAGCATTACTTCACTATGAAGAAGACACTGCCGGTGGTATTATGACCACTGAGTTTATTTCAGTATATTCAACAATGTCTGTTAAAGAAGCGATGTTCTACGTTAAAGAACAAGCACCTGAAGCGGAAACAATATACGTTATTTTCGTTGTTGACGAAAATAAAAAGTTAGCAGGTGTTATCTCATTAAGAGACTTAATCGTTGCTGAAAATGATGCATATATTGAAGAAATTATGAGTGAACGTGTTATCAGTTCTAATGTAGCTGATGACCAAGAAGACGTAGCACAAACAATGCGTGATTATGACTTGATTGCGTTACCTGTAATCGACTATCAAGATCATTTACTAGGTATCATTACAATCGATGATATCTTGGACGTTATGGATGAAGAAGCAAGTGAAGACTACTCTAAATTAGCCGGTGTATCTGACATCGACTCTACAAATGATTCAGTCTTCCAAACAGCTATGAAACGTTTACCTTGGTTATTAATATTAACGGTTTTAGGTATGATTACAGCATCCATATTAGGACAATTTGAAGATACACTTTCACAAGTTGCACTTCTTGCAGCATTTATACCTATCATTAGTGGTATGAGTGGTAACTCAGGTACACAATCTCTTGCCGTATCTGTACGTAATATTTCAACAGGTGAAATAAATGAACAAAGCAAATTTAAGCTCGCACTTCGTGAATCTGGTTCAGGATTACTGACTGGTTTTTTCTGTGCAATAAGTTTATTTATTATAATTGTCTTATTATATCGCGAACCTGTATTGGCACTCATCGTTTCAGTTAGTTTAACAATCGCGATGACTGTTGGTACATTAATGGGTGCAATTATACCGATGTTTATGAATAAAATGAATATTGACCCTGCAGTTGCAAGTGGACCATTCATTACGACAATAAACGACATTGTCAGTATGTTGATCTACTTTGGTTTAGCAACAGCATTTATGTCTTATCTAATATAAGGAGAATAATATGGAGCATTCTAGTTTTACATCTCTCGTTATTGTTGTTATTGCTGCATTTTTAACACCTATACTTGTAAATAGGTTGAAAATTTCTTTCTTACCTGTTGTCGTTGCTGAAATCATAATGGGGATAATCATAGGTGACTCTTTATTTGGATTAGTAAAAGAAGATGCATGGTTATCTATCTTGTCGACGTTAGGTTTTATATTTTTAATGTTCTTAAGTGGTTTAGAAATTGATTTTAACGCGTTTAAGACGAAACAAACTTCTGATGAACAAGAAGGAAATAATATTCCAAGTAATTTATATTTAACGGCTGTCGTATTTTCTTTAATTATGGTTTTATCTATTTTATTAGCCTTTATATTCAAATGGACTGGTTTAATAGACGACGTATTATTGATGGTTATCATCATTTCGACAATTAGTTTAGGTGTAGTTGTACCAACAATAAAAGAAATGAATATAATTCATACAAGCATCGGACAATTTATCTTGTTAGTTGCAGTTGTAGCAGATTTAGCAACAATGTTACTGTTAACAGTTTACGGAACAATTAATGCTAAAGGTGATTCACCGTTATGGCTTATAGGTATTCTAATCGTCTTTAGTTTTATCTTTTATATTATGGGTGGTTTATTTAAAAAATCACCATTCTTAAAAAAATTAACTTCAGGTACGACTCAAATAGGTATTCGTGCTGTATTTGCACTTATTATTCTACTTGTTGGTTTAGCTGAAGGTGTGGGTGCTGAAAATATATTAGGTGCCTTCTTAGCAGGTGTTATCGTATCGTTATTAGGACCTGACCAAGATATGGTAGAGAAATTGGACTCATTTGGATATGGTTTCTTTATTCCAATATTCTTCATTATGGTAGGTGTGAATTTAAACATTCCATCACTAGTGCAAGAGCCAGGATTATTAATTATCATACCTTTACTGTTTATTGCCTTTTTAATTTCTAAGTTAATTCCAGTAGCATTTATAGGTAAATGGTATGACCGTAAAACGACAATATCTTCGGCATTCCTATTAACGTCAACATTGTCACTTGTAATCGCAGCAGCAAAAATCGCTGAACAACTCGGAACAATCAGTTCAGAAATATCTGGCATACTTATTCTAAGTGCGGTTATCACGTGTGTCTTTGTACCGATTGTATTTAAGAAGATGTTCCCAATGCCAGAAGAAACTAAGAGAATTGTAAAAGTGAGCTTTATTGGTAAGAACCAATTATCGATTCCAGTTGCTCAAAGTATTCATTCTCACATTTATCAAACTTCAATGTTCTTTAGAAAAGACCTTTCAGATAATAGAAAGTTAGATGAAAGCATTAAAACATATGAGTTAGATGATTATATTGAAGAGGAACTTGTAGAATTAGGTTTATTTGATTCAGATATCATTGTATGTTCTGCAAACGATGATCATATCAATAAACAAGTGGCTTTAATGGCACATGATCATGGCGTTAAAAGAATTATTTGTAAGCAAGAAAATGGTAGTGAAGATGAAGCATTTGAAGGTAAGAACATTGAATTCTTTAGTAGTTTCTTAAGTAATAAAATCTTACTTAAAGGATTAATTGAATCTCCAAACATGCTGAACTTATTAAGTAACGTGGAAACATCTCTATATGAAATAGAGATGAAGAACCATAGCTACCATAATGTTCTGTTAAGATCATTCCCATTTGCTGGGGACGTAATCTTCGTACGTATTATTAGAGGAAAAGATTCAATCGTGCCTCATGGTGATACTGAATTACAATATGGAGATAAGTTGATTGTGACAGGATCTAAAGAATATGTTTCACAATTAAAACAAGATATGGAATTTATTTAATAAACTTTGTAAAAATGAGGTTGTATAATAGACCTCATTTTTACTTTTTATTCAATATAAAATAAAAGTATAATGCTTGTCAGGTGGTCTGACCAGTGTTATTATAACGAGTGAATGTTTAGTATAATATACATATTAAAGGAGTATAGTGAATGTTTAATTTAGAAGGTAAAACATATGTAATCATGGGTATTGCGAACAAAAGAAGTATTGGCTTTGGTGTAGCTAAAGTGTTAGACGAACTAGGTGCTAACTTAGTATTCACATACAGAAAAGAACGTAGTAAAGATCAACTTGTTAAATTATTTGAAGAATTAAAAAATCAAAAAGGACAACACATCTATGAGTGTGATGTTCAAAAAGACGATCATGTTGTAAATGCTTTTGAACAAATTGGAGAAAAATTTGGTCATATTGATGGTGTTTACCATTCAATCGCTTTTGCTAACATGGAAGACTTAAGAGGAAGATTTACGGATACATCTCGTGAAGGATTTTTATTAGCACAAGACATTAGTTCTTATTCATTAACAATCGTTGCAAGAGAAGCTAAAAAATTAATGCCAGAAGGTGGAAGCATCGTTGCAACTACTTATTTAGGCGGAGAATTTGCAGTTCCTAACTATAACGTAATGGGTGTAGCTAAAGCAAGCTTAGAAGCAAACGTTAAATATTTAGCACGTGACTTAGGCGAAGATAACATTCGAGTAAATGCAATCTCTGCAGGTCCAATCCGTACATTAAGTGCAAAAGGTGTAGGTGGATTCAATGCGATTCTTAAAGAAATCGAAGAACGTTCACCATTAAAACGTAATGTAGATATTATAGAAGTAGGTAAAACAGCAGCTTATTTATTAAGTGACTACTCAAGCGGTGTAACAGGTGAGAATATTCACGTAGACTCAGGTTACCACGTTGTAAGATAATATAGAGAACCAACAAAATCTATGATTTTGTTGGTTTTTTTGTATATGTAGTAACAAAAAGATGGGGAAGTGTAAATAAGAGCGGCCATAGTAACAAAACTTGGCCGAAGTGTAACTAAGGCCGCCCAAAATAATATCTTCCACACCAAACAAAAACTGAAACCGCATTGGTTTCAGTTTTTTTGTTTATTTTAAGTTATTATCATGTATTGGGTCGTCTTCAACTGTACGGTTCGCACTTGAACTAATAGATTGTCTATGTGTGTATACATTTCGAACGATTGTCTTAAGTACTGCGTATGTTGGCACGGCTATTAAGATAGCTACGAATCCACCTAAATTACCTGCAGCTAATATTACTGTAATGATTGTAAGTGGGTGAATGTTTAATGATTTACCCATAATGTTTGGTGTAATGACGTTACCTTCAAGTTGCTGACAAATTAAAGTGATAATACTTACCCAAACGAGCATCATAGGATCTTGTATTAGCGCGATTGTTGCTGCTGGTATAAATGCTAACCATGGTCCTAAGAAAGGAATCATATTGGTAATCAATGCTAATAATGCTAAAAGTAATGCATAATCTAATCCTACAAAAGTATAACCAAGGTACAATAAGACACCTAATATAACACTGACTGTAACTTGACCTTGTATATAAGATTGTAAAGTTTGATTAATGTCTTTACTTAAATTCACGACAAACCATTTCGTACGTCCTTTGAAAGGTCTCGCAATAAACGGAATAAATCTTTCGTGATCTTTTAACATATAAATTAAGAAGAAAGGCACTAAGATTAATAAGAACATTGTTGAAACAAATGATGAAATATAACTAAATAAGTTGGTTAACATATCTGTTACGATACCGCTTATACTTTCGATTGAATCATTAATCTTTTGTGATATATTATCTGGTAATCGATCTCTTTGTTGTAATGCATAATCTACAACATGCTGAATTTCACGTTGTATATATGGAATGTTCTTAATTAAATTATTAATTTGATTTGTTAATACAGGAGCAATGATAGAGATAAATAATACAACAATTAGTATTAATGCAACGATGATGATCGAAATACTTCCCCATCTTGGTACTTTCCTTTTTTCTAACATCTTCTGAAAAGGTAAACAAATATAGAATAAGAATCCACCTAATAATAATGGTAGTAATATGGATTTTACGATAATGATAATCGGATAAAATATTTCATTGATTTCCATAAATATTTTAATAATTAGAAACGTAAGGAGAATAGCTATTCCTGTACGAAACCATGCTTTATTTAACAATAGAAGTCCTCCTTATCAAACTTTCTCATACTTTTATATTATAAGCGAAATTACAGAATTAACAATGATAAATAAAATAGTTTCTAGAATTCGTGTATTGTTTGAAAGTTTATATTTTTATATATTATTTTAAGTTGTACGGATTAGAATAATTATTAAGTAATTATGAATATAAGCAACTCTAAGATTTTACACTTATTATTTCAAGAAAGCTTTTTTGACAATATAGTAAGCGCTTACAATTTATGTTATGTTCATTTCAAAAAAATATTGATTGTGTATTTATACATGGTATAATCATAACAAGGTAATTTCGAAATTTTCTGAACACGAGGTTATCTTAAGGCTTACAACAAAGGGGAGATTAATTATGGAATCTATTGTTAGCTTTGCGAATGAGATTGTATGGAGTAAAGCGTTAGTATATGGTCTTTTACTGACAGGTGTTTTATTTTCATTTATGATGAGGTTTTTCCAAGTCAGGCACTTTAAAGAAATGATTCGGTTAATGTTTCAAGGGGAAAAATCACCAACGGGTATTTCTTCTTTCCAAGCAATCGCAGTATCATTAGCAGGTCGTGTTGGTACAGGTAACATTGTTGGTGTTTCAACAGCAATCTTTATCGGTGGTCCCGGTGCAGTATTCTGGATGTGGGCTACAGCATTTCTAGGTGCGAGTTCGGCATTTATAGAATCAACACTTGGTCAAATTTATAAAAGAGAAATTAATGGTCAATATCGTGGTGGACCAGCATACTACATAGAATCAGGTATAAAAGGTAAAGCTGGTAAAATATATGCAATTATATTTGCACTTGTTACAGTACTATCTGTAGGTTTATTACTTCCAGGTGTACAATCAAATGCCATTGCTTCTTCAATGAAAAATGCATTTGGTTTAAATCCTTGGATTATTGCTATAGTATTAGCTGTATTATTAGCGCTTATCATTTTCGGTGGTATTAAAGCAATTGCAAATGTTGCGACAGCCGTTGTACCTTTTATGGCTATTGTTTACATAGGTTTAGCGATTGTTATTATTATATTAAATATTCAAGAAGTTCCAGGTTTAATTGCATTAATTTTCAAATCTGCATTTGGTGTTGAAGCTGCTTTTGGTGGTATATTCGGTGCGATGATTGAAATTGGTGTTAAACGTGGACTTTATTCAAACGAAGCAGGTCAAGGTACTGGACCACATGCTGCTGCTGCTGCAGAAGTATCACATCCAGCTAAACAAGGACTTGTACAAGCATTCTCAGTTTATGTAGATACTTTATTAGTATGTACAGCTACAGCATTAATGATTTTAATGTCAGGTACATTTAATACAACAGATGGTGGAACAAATAAAGATGGTTCACCACACTTAATTCATGATAATGGAATTTATGTACAAGGCCCAGATGGTAGTAAAGACGTATCAGGTACAGCGATGTATGCTCAAGCAGGTATCGATAAAGCGTTCTCTGGAGATAACTACACGTTTGATCCAGCGTACTCAGGTTTCGGTTCTTACTTTATTGCGTTAGCATTGTTCTTCTTCGCATTTACAACGATACTGGCATATTACTATATCGCAGAGACTAACGTAAGTTATATCATACCGTCCGATAAACAAAAGATATGGATTATATTAGTACGGTTAATCCTCATTGGTGCCACAATTTACGGATGTGTTAAAACAGCTGATGTTGCCTGGGCGATGGGTGACTTAGGTGTAGGTATGATGGCATGGTTAAATATCATTGCAATTTGGATACTCCATAAACCAGCCTTAAGAGCATTACGTGACTTTGAAATTCAGAAAAAACAAAAAGGATCAGGTTACTATGCGATATATAGACCAGAACCTGATGAAGTACCAACAGCAAAATTCTGGCATGAAGATTATCCTAAACGTTTAAAAGAATATAACTTGGATGATAAATAATTAAACAATATCAAACGCTTTCAAATATACGCTCTCTACTGTACAATAATATTATATGTACAGTTGGGAGCGTTCTTTATGGATAAAAAAATAGGTCTTGTTGACCAAATTAAACTCGAAAGTAAATTCTTAAAAAGGGAAGTGACAATCTCAATTTACTTACCTAAAGACTATACAGATCTATATAAACATCATGTGATTATTACATTTGACGGTAGGGACTTTTTCCAATTTGGTCAAATTCATCGTGCATACGAGAAATTAAGAACAAATGATGAGATAGAAAGGGCAATCATTGTCGGTGTTCACTATGAAGATGTAGATAAGAGAAGAACAGAATTTCATCCCGATGGAGAATACCGAAAAGAAACGTCACAATTTGTGGTGAAAGAGCTATGTCCTTATATTGATAAAACATTCTCAACTTTGAAAGTAGGTAATGCAAGAATGTTACTAGGCGATAGTCTAGCAGCAAGTATCGCTTTAATGACATGTTTAGAATACCCGCATCATTTTAGTCAAGCAGGTCTGTTCAGTCCACTGATCAACGATACAGTAATAGAAGCATTTAACAATTGCTCATCTAAACATCTATTAACAATCAAACATTATATAGGTAAAGAAGAAGATTCTTTCAAACTTATAAGTGGAGATATGGCAGACTTTTTAACACCGAATCGAGCATTCAGTGAACGCGTTAAGCAGGAAGATTTAACATATGAATACACTGAATTAGATGGTGGACATACATGGAAAACATGGAAGCCTGAATTACCAAATATGTTAAGTTACTTTTTAAGTCATCAAAATCAAAAAAATTTGATATAATAATAATGTAGAAAAACAAAGGAGGAAGTATCATTATGAAATTAGGCATCGTACTTATTCCGTCTAAACCATTCCAAGAACAAGTGAATGCTTATCGTAAAAGATATGACAAACACTATGCGTTAATTGCACCACATATTACAATTAAAGAGAAATTTGAAATTGAAGATAGTAAACTAAATGAAGTGAAATCACAATTAGAGGCAACAGCTAAAGCATTTGAACCATTAAATATCCAAGTGTCTAAAGCATCAAGCTTTGCACCTACTAAAAATGTTATTTATTTTAAAGTGACTAAAACGGATGAATTAGAATCTTTATTTAGTAAATTTAATAATGAAGCATTCTATGGTGAAAGTACACATCCATTCGTACCACACTTTACAATCGCACAAGGCCTTTCAAGCCAAGAATTCGAAGATATTTATGGCCAAGTAAGAATGGCTGGTATAGATCATTCAGAAACAATTGATACAATTAAACTTATGAAGCAAAATGACGACGAAACATGGTCTGAAGAAGCTTCATATACACTAGGATAAATTGAAATTTATTTCATATAAATAAGGAAGCAGAAGGTATGGATTTAATACCTTCTGCTTCCTTTTATTTTATGCTGATTTTCTTTTTCTATAATTAATGATAAAGAATGTGCCATAGAATAATGCTAAGAATAAGAACATAATACTTGAAGCATAAATTGTATAATACACGTCTCTAAATACTTCAGATATTAAGCCGCCTAATACTGGGCCAATCATTGTTCCAAATCCTTGAACACTATTGAAGACACCCCATGTTTCTTCTTGTACTTTGTTATGAATTTGACCAGCCATAAATGTATTCCATGCTGGTAAGAGTAATCCATAAATCGTACCAATGAGTAGAGCGATCAATAGAACGATAAATAATTGTGTTAAGACCGTTAAGCCAAATATGAATGAGCTATATGCTAAAAATCCTACAAAAATGATAAGGTGTGTAAATGCTTTAGAATGTTTATCCATCAATTTAGAAAAGAATAACATCGAAATAGTACATCCAATACCGCCAACAATAAGTAGAAGTGTATATTCTAATGTCGTAACACCCATATGCTTTGTTGCGTATGTTGGCAATATAGGGACCAACATACCTATTGCAGATCCTTGTAAAAAGATACCTGGAAATAGTAATAAATGTCTTCTTGTAACTTGTACGATTTCGCGTAGTTGTTTTTTAACAGATTTACTTTCATAGTTTGTTAATTGTACTTTAACGAAATAGAATAATATCCATGCGATGAGTACACATAGCGCCATCATAAATGTAAATCGAGTAGGATGTAGTTTAAATAGTAAGTTCATAAAGATCATACCTGATAATAAACCAACTAACCAACTGAAATAAACGTATCCCATTTGTTTACCTCTAGAAGCTTCGTCTACACTAGATAACATAATGACCCAAATTGGACTGACCGCGATACCTAATAATATAGCACTTAAAATAAATACGATAGGTGACGGTATAAAAATAATGAGTGCTAAACTTGAAAAAGCTAATATAAATCCACACGTTAAAATAACAGTTGGACCAAATCGTTTTAGAAGAAAACCTATTACGAAATTGGTTAACGCATCACTGATGAAATGTAAAGAAATCGCTAAAGAAGTAATACCAACAGTCACTTTAGCAGTGGTTGTTGGTAGAATTGGTAAATAACTTAAAATGTACATTCCTCTCGCAAATTCCATCATAAATAATATGATGAGCATTAACCGAAAATCTTTTTTGTGAAATGTTTTATCTGATGAAGTATTTGGCATACATAGGAACCTTTCCATAAACTTCATTATAAGAAAGTGAATCACTTAATAATGAAAGTAAGTCTTTGCAAATATTTTCTGTTGATTTTTCAATATAGTTTTCTTCAAGTAATTGTGTCATTTCTTTTAGTCTTGATGGTTGGTTCATAAGTGAAATAACAAGTTTAGTCGCTTCTTCTGGTGTGTGTGCTATTTTACCGTATCCTTTTTGTGAGAAATACTCAGCGTTTTCTAACTCTTGTCCAGGTGCTGGATTTAAGAATATCAATGGTAGATGTCTTGAGAATGCTTCAGAAATAGTGATACCACCTGGTTTAGTAATCATAAGTTGGCTTGATGCCATCCATTCATTCATGTGTTTCGTATAACCGAGTATCAACACATTATCATTATCTTTAAAATGATGTCTAAGTTCATTTTTCAAGCTTTTACTGTTACCACAAATCATGACAACTTGAGCATCTTTAGCGTACATATCTATTTTACTAATCATCGTTGAGAAACCTGTTGATACACCGAAAGCACCAGCAGACATTAAAATGACTTTCTTATCTGGATCTAATTTATGTTTCGTTAACCAATGATATCGATCGATTGGTTGCTCAAATTGTTTCGATATAGGTATGCCTGTTACTTTGATTGCATCGCTTTCTACACCGATAGATTCAATTTCTTTTTTCAAATCTTTCGTAGCAACGTAGTATCTATTTGAGTGTGGTGTTACCCAGTTCTTGTGTAAACGATAGTCCGTCATAACTGTAGCGATAGGTATATTTAAATTGAATTGTTCCGTTAAAACTGATACGACCGGTGTCGGAAAAGTTAACAAAATCAAATCAGGCTTTTCTTTTATAAGTAAATTCAATAATTTGTTTAACCCATAGTATTTATAGAAACATTTATCAATTTGTTCAGGTCTACTATAGTAGAAGAACTTATACATATTTCTGAAATACTTAAAGCTGTTTATATACCATTGTTTCGCAATTGAAGTCATAATAGGGTGTGCTTCCAAAAATAAATCATGCTCAATAACAGTTAAATGATTTAAATTCATTTCACCAAATTGTTTCACAATACTATTCGTAACTTGTAAATGACCATTACCAAAAGAACCTGTAATAATCAATAATTTTTTGTTTTGAGAAACCATTAGCCACACTCCGTATTTGTATTTAATTTCTATGATAGTTTAACGCATTTTCGCTATTTTGTGAAAAGATATTGCATATAATTACAAAATTAATATAAAAACTTTATACTATATCAATGTTTTAGTTGGAGATATTTAACAAATTATACGTCATTATGCATGAGATATAGTTAAACTTTTCTGTATCGATTCATACCAATCATATTTAATACTAACAGTAATAAGAATATACCTAATAGTATGATCCAATTTATATAAATATCTGATAAGTGATAGCCTCTTAACATAACATTTTGAATGGTATCACCTGCATAGTATAGTGGCATGATATGTGCGATATATACGAGTACTTTATGCATGCTTTCCACTGGTATGATGCCTGCAAAAAAGACTTGAGGAATCACAACTAAAGGAATAAATTGAATCATTTGAAATTCTGATGATGCGAATGTCGATAACAATAAACCAAGTGTAAGTGCTATAAATGACACGAGTACATTCGTAATAAATACTAATAATATGTTGCCTTCTGTAACCATTTGTAATACATAAATAGCATATAAAACAATCAAAGTTGTTTGTATGATGGCAAATGTACCATAACCAACTATATAACCTAAAATTATTTCATGTTTTTTAATAGGTGATGATAAAGTTCTTTCTAAAGTTCCAGATGTTCTTTCTTTGAGTAATGAAATACCTGAAATTAAGAATGTAAAGAAGAATACGAAAAATGCGATTAAAATAGGACTTATTGTATCAAAATAATTTGTATCTTTATCACCATGTAAATAATGTTCTTTGGCATCTAGTTTAGTTATATGAGTTGGGTATTTAGCCGAAACTTGAGACTTTTCGGCTGCTGGCAGTTGTTGAGTTATGGACTGAATGATTTTCCCTTGTTGATTAACAACAGATGACAACTGTTTTGTACTTTGCATGATGACTAATTTATTGATGGTTAACTTTAATTGACTCGTTTTGCTTGGGTCAGTATTTTCGTAAGTTACATCTAGTTTGTTATCGTTTAATGATAGAAAACCATCTAAATGATCCTCTTTAAATTTATGTTTTAAATCTTGTTGATTTGAATACTTTTGAATGTTAATATCTTGTTTTTTGAGACTTGAAATGATTTGATCGTTTACTTGATATGTACCCACTTTTAGATCAGTTGACTCATCTGAATAATTAAATAAAAAATAAATCAACGTCATTATTAATAACGGTGCAACGAGTAAGAGCATAAGGGTACGTTTATCTCTAATAACTTGTTTTAAAATACGCGTGGCAATATTAATCATCTGCACCATCTCCTAACGCTAAGAAGACATCTTCAATCGTTTTTACATTATATGATGATTTAATTTCATTTGGCGTACCATAAGAAATAATTTGGCCTTCTCTCATTAGTAATAATCGATCACATTTATCAGCTTCATCTAATACATGTGTTGTGATCAGAATGGTCTTGCCTTCATCTCTAAATTGAAACAAATCATTCCATATCGATTTTCTTAATCTAGGATCGATGCCAACTGTTGGCTCATCTAAAATCAATATGTCTGGATTTTGAATCATACTAATTGCAAGAGATAATCTACGTTTCATACCTCCAGAAAATGCCTTAACTTTTTTATGTTTTTCATGTGATAAGTTGACAATTTCCAGCGTGCGTTCTATTTGTTCGTTGATATCCAATTTATGTGCTTTATGAATATATAATTTCGCAAAGAATCTTAAATTTTCAACAGTGGTTAAATCATCAAATAATGCATCACTTTGAGACATATAACCAATAGATCTTAAAATTTCTCTATTAGGTATACGATTGCCGTTGATCGAAATTGTACCGGAATCCATAGTTGTCATGCCTAAAATACATTTAATCAAAGTCGTCTTTCCTGCACCTGATGGGCCAATTAAACCAGTTATTAAACCAGGTTCAAATTGAGTTGTTACATCTTTTAAAATAACTGCTTTTCCATAAGATTTTGTAATGGATTGAATATTAATCATAAAAGCACCCCTTTATTTAAAAGTAAACGCTCACTCATTTTATAATTGTTTATAGTTATAGTCTAAGCTATAAAATCAACTTAAGAAAGTGTATAATAGACCTATTGAAAATAAAGGAGCAATAACGATGAATGTTAAAACGTTATTAAATAAAATAAAAATTAAACAAACTTACGGTCAAATTGACCAAGAAGTTCATGATATTACGACAGATTCAAGAAATGCTCAAGAAGGCTCTATATTTGTGGCATCAAAAGGTTATACAGTAGATAGTCATAAATTTATACCGAATGTAATAGAGCAAGGATGTAGCGTCATTGTGAGTGACCGTTACGTAGAATTAAATGATGACGTATTATTAATTGTGGTTAAGGATACATTGAAAGTGGCAAGTATCTTTAGTCATGTATTATTTGATTTTCCTAGTCAAAAATTAACGACAATTGGTGTAACTGGCACAAATGGTAAGACAACAATTGCGACAATGATTCATCATTTAACGAGAGGTTTAGGAAAAAATAGTGCTTATTTAGGAACGAACGGTTTTCAAATTAATGAAACAGTTACAAAAGGTGTTAATACGACTCCAGAAACCGTTACTTTAACGAAACATATCGTTGAAGCGGTTGATAAAGAATGTGAGAGTATGACATTTGAAGTTTCAAGTCACGGATTAGTTATCGGTAGACTTCGCGGTTTAGAATTTGATATCGCTATTTTTTCAAATTTAACACAAGATCATTTAGATTTTCATGGTACGATGGAAGCTTACGGACATGCAAAGTCATTATTATTTAGTCAATTAGGTCAAGACTACAGAAAAGATAAATATGTCATATTGAATGCAGATGATCCATATATAAAAGAATTAATACCTGTAACACCATTCGAAATATTTACATATGGTATAGATAACGAAGCAGACTTTATGGCTAAAGATATAGAAGAATCTATCAGCGGTGTTCGTTTTACACTTGAAACACCATTTGGTTCTTACAAAGTACAATCACCTTATTTAGGTAAATTTAATGTCCTTAATTTATTAGCGAGCATTATAAGTTTGTGGGCACAAGGTTATGACTTAAACGACATAACTGAAGCTGTTGAAAATATGCCTGCAGTTGAAGGACGTTTAGAAGTATTAGATAGAAACTTACCAATAGATTTAATTATTGATTATGCACATACGCCAGACGGAATGGATAAATTAATAGATGCTGTAAAACCATTTGTAAAACAAAAATTAATATTCTTAGTTGGTATGGCCGGAGAAAGAGACTTAACAAAAACACCAGAAATGGGTAAAATAAGTTGTCGAGCAGATTATGTGATATTCACACCAGATAATCCTGCAAATGATGATCCGAAAATGTTAACAGCAGAATTAGCTAAAGGAGCGACACATAATAATTATTTAGAATTTGAAGATAGAGCAGAGGGCATTAAACATGCAATAGAAATTTCTGAGCCAGGGGATACAGTTGTACTCGCATCTAAAGGTAGAGAACCATATCAAATCATGCCTGGACATATCAAAGTGCCTCATAGAGATGATTTAATCGGTTTAGAGGCAGCATATGAAAAGTATGGAGGAAAGTCAAGTGAAGATTAGAGAAAGTCATTCGCAAAACTTAAATTGTAAAGTTTATATATATGAAAATAAAAAAGAAGAATATTTTGTGATTTCAATTCCGGATTTATTTTGGTCTATTGAAGTAGATTACGATTTATACGGAGAATCTTTAATTGAGCATTTGTACTTGCATTTGTTTAATGTGCTTGATGAAGATGAAGCAAATGAATTAGCAAATAGAATTAGCCAATGGACATCCGAATTATAAGGAGAAATGAATTGTGACGATTAAACAAGAAGTAGAAAGTAGAAAGACATTTGCGATTATATCCCACCCAGATGCTGGTAAAACAACATTAACGGAAAAATTATTACTTTTTGGTGGTGCGATTAGACAAGCAGGTACCGTTAAAGGTAAAAAGACAGGGAAGTTTGCGACAAGTGACTGGATGAAAGTGGAACAAGAACGTGGTATATCTGTTACAAGTTCAGTTATGCAATTTGATTATGATCATTACAATATTAATATATTAGATACACCAGGACACGAAGACTTTTCAGAAGATACGTATAGAACATTAATGGCTGTAGACAGTGCCGTAATGGTAATTGACTGTGCGAAAGGTATCGAACCACAAACATTGAAATTGTTTAAAGTATGTAAAATGAGAGGTATTCCTATTTTTACATTTATCAACAAATTAGACAGAATGGGTAAAGAACCTTTTGAACTTTTAGAAGAAATTGAGAAAACATTAGAAATAGAAACTTATCCTATGAACTGGCCAATTGGAATGGGACAAAATTTCTTCGGAATTATTGATAGATCCGATAAAACAATTGAACCATTCAGAGATGAAGAGAATATTTTACATTTAAATGATGACTATGAATTAGAAGAAGATCATCCAATCAAAAATGATTCACAATTTGCTCAAGCAATTGATGAGTTAATGCTTGTTGATGAAGTCGGTGAGCAATTTGATGAAGAATTATTGTTAGCTGGAGAGTTAACACCAGTATTCTTCGGTTCAGCATTAGCGAATTTCGGTGTACAAAACTTCCTAAATGCGTATGTTGATTATGCACCAATGCCAAGTGGACGCAAGACTGAAGAAGGTGATGTTGTAGATCCGTTCGATCCAGACTTCTCAGGATTTATCTTTAAAATACAAGCAAATATGGATCCAAGACATAGAGATAGAATCGCATTTATGAGAGTTGTGAGTGGTGCATTCGAAAGAGGTATGGATGTTACACTTCAACGTAATAAGAAAAAACAAAAAATTACGCGTTCAACTTCATTTATGGCTGATGATACACAAACTGTAAACCATGCAGTTAGTGGTGATATTATTGGGTTATATGACACTGGAAATTATCAAATAGGTGACACACTTGTAGGTGGAAATCAGAAATTCCATTTTGAATCATTACCACAATTTACGCCTGAAATATTTATGAAAGTTAGCGCTAAAAATGTTATGAAACAAAAGCATTTCCATAAAGGGATTGAACAATTAGTTCAAGAAGGTGCGATTCAACTTTATAAAACGTTGCACACGAATCAAATCATATTAGGTGCAGTTGGACAATTACAATTTGAAGTATTCGAGCATCGTATGAAAAATGAATATAATGTTGATGTTGTTATGGAACAAGTCGGTAAGAAAATAGCAAGATGGATTGAAAATGAAAAAGATATTACAGACAATATGAATTCAAGTCGATCTATTTTAGTAAAAGACCGCTTTGATCAATATGTATTCTTATTTGAAAATGAATTTGCAACAAGATGGTTTGAAGATAAATTCCCAGAAATTAAATTATTTAGTTTGTTATAATGAACAAAACATTGTATAATGACTAAGTAAAACTAAATAGACCTACGACTTTGTCGAAGGGGAGTAACTTTAGAACTTAAAAATTCTAGCATATTATCGTCATTACGAAGCGCAAGTTTCCGGTAATATGGACATCATATAAATGTTAAGTGAGACCTTTGCCTTTTATTAGGCATGGTCTCTTTTGTTTTTTATAAAAAAGAATGGAGTGTGAATAGATGGATCCGAGTTTGTTAATTAGTTACGGCTGGGTATTGATTGTTTTAATTTTTCTTGAAGGATTATTAGCAGCTGATAATGCAGTTGTTATGGCCGTAATGGTCAAACATTTACCAGAAGATTTAAGGAAAAAAGCATTATTCTATGGATTATTAGGTGCATTTGTATTTCGTTTCTTATCATTATTCTTAATTAGTTTCTTAGCTAACTTCTGGCCAATTCAAGCAGCAGGGGCATTGTACTTAATTTATATGTCCATTAAGAATTTGATAGACTTTAGAAAACATAAAGGTGAAGAGCTCAAGACACCAGATGACGTAGAAGCTCAAGATGATTTCCCTGAATCAGAATTTCCTTCAGATGGACATGGTCATCATAAATTGAAAAAGAATTTCTGGTTGACTGTACTCAAAGTAGAATTTGCAGATATCGCATTTGCGATTGATTCAATGTTAGCAGCATTTGCTATCGCAGTGACATTACCAGCAATGGGTATACACTTTGGTGGAATGGACGCTGGTCAATTCGGTGTTATGTTTGTCGGTGGTATGATTGGTGTTATTATTATGCGATTTGCAGCAACATACTTTGTAGAATTATTAAATAAATATCCAAACTTAGAAGCAGCAGCATTTGGTATTGTAGGTTGGGTAGGTATTAAACTGTTTGTTATCGTATTGGCACATGATGAAATTGGTGTATTACCACATGATTTCCCTCATGGCATACTATGGCAATCTATATTCTGGTCAGTATTATTATTACTCGTTATTATTGGCTGGATCACTTCAGTACGTAATAATAAAAAGACAACAAATTAATATTTATTAAGCAAAACACTCACAAAGTTTATTGTTGACTTTGTGGGTGTTTTTTTATCTTTTTTTAATTGAATAATCCATATTGAATGAATTCGTAAATATATGTAAAAATAGGTGTATAATATTGAGAATTACAATGGTTTTATGTTAATAAATTTAGTATTATATGGCATAATAGATACATTAAGTGTTTAGATTGAGGAGGGCAATAAATGTCACGAAAAAAGCATGTCATTCCTAGAAATGAATATAAGAGACAGCGACGTGAATTTTTTCATAACGAAGAACGTGAAAAAAGAATCGAACAAGAGAAAAAAGAATATGAAATAAAAAAAGCTAATGAACGAGAACTTCAAAAGAAAAACGAATTACGTGTTAAGGAAAATATGCAAAAAGCACGTATTGAAAAATTAACGAAAGAAGAAATTAAAAAACAGGAAGAAGAATCCAAATCACATCCAACAATTGATTTAGATGATGACCGACTTGCTGAAACACATCAAGAACATAGTGAACAAGATGATGTATTACATAACGATGAAATTCAAACAAACAAAAAAGATAGCATAATAAACTCAGAGGAAAAACCTGAAGAGATTAAATATGAAAAAGTAAGTGAACAAAAACAGGCAGAAACAGATAAAGACTTTTCTAAAGACAATGACTTTGAAACAAATAAACAGCTCGGTGCAAGACATGATGAAAAAGTAGAACAAAAATCTCAAAATAAAAATAGTTTTCTCAATACATTTTTAACTAAAATAGAAAAGCATTGGCCAATCATTGCAATTATTTTAGCAATCATATTAATATTTATTTTAGTGTGGAGTATATTCCAAAATGTAAATCCTCCTAACGAAAGTAGAAAATCGATTGAAGAAAAACAATCTCAAAAAGGATTCCAAAAGCCTATTACGAATGTTATGGAAGCTGTAGAGAAATCTAAAAACTCAGTAGTAGGTGTATCTCATGAAGATTCAGATGTATCTAGTAAGAAAGAATCTTCAGCGAAGGAAAAAGAAGAAAATAGCGGCGTCGGTTCAGGCGTCGTTTACAAAGTTGAAAATAAAAAAGCATACATAGTAACAAATGCACATGTTGTATCAAGTGATAAGAAACCAATTATTACAGCAGCAAATGGTAAAAAGTATGATGGTAAAGTATTAGGATCAGATCAATGGTCTGATATTGCAGTCTTAACGATTCCAATCGAAAAAACTGAAGATTTTAAACCTATTAAATTTGAGGACTCAGACAATTTAATTTTAGGTGAAACAGCTATCGTCATAGGTAGTCCGTTAGGCGCTGAATTCCAAAATAGTATTTCTACAGGTGTTGTTTCTGGGCTAGACAGAAAAGTTCCTGTTGATTTTAATGGCGATGACGAGTATGATTGGGAAATTAAAGCTATTCAAACAGATGCTGCAGTCAACCCTGGTAACTCAGGTGGTCCTGTATTAGACTCACAAGGTAATTTAATCGGTATTGTATCATTGAAAATCGATATGCCTAATGTAGAAGGTATGGCGTTTGCAATTCCATCAAATGACGCTACTGATTACATTAATAAATTAGAGAAAAATGGTAAAATTGAACGTCCAGAATTAGGTATTATGGCTCAAAACTATTCTAAAATGAGTGATAGCGAAAAGTCACAAATATCTTTACCTGATAAATATAAATCAGGAATGGCAATTACAGGTGTTACAAAAGACGGTAACGCAGATAAAGCTGGCGTTAAATTTAATGATGTAATCGTTGGTATTAACGATACAAAAATTGAAAATAATCTTGAATTTAGAAAAGAGTTATATAATAATCATAAAAAAGGCGACAGTGTTAACTTGAAGCTTATCCGAGATGGAAAAGAAATTACGAAAAAATTAACATTGAAATAAAATAGAGGTGACAATTTGTGTCCATTATAAAATACTTTTTTCAAAAAATGACTCCACAACAAGGTATTGTATTATATTATTTGGGCGCAATTATTGTCGCCTTTTTATTATTAAATTTACCTTATGTTGTTAAACCTGGTGTTAAAATTGCACCAGTCGATACATTATTTGTTGCTGTATCTGGTGTCAGTGTAACGGGGTTAACACCTGTTACAATTGAAGATACGTTCACCATATTTGGACAAGCTATTATCCTGATTATACTTAATATTGGTGGTATAGGTGTAATGGCTATTGGTACATTACTATGGGTCATTTTAGGTAAACATATCGGTTTACGTGAACGCCAATTAATCATGTTAGATAGTAATTCAAACGCAATGAATGGTGTTGTGAAGTTAATATTAGATATTGTGAGAACAATATTAATGATTGAAGTTATTGGTGCGATATTGTTATCATTTTACTTCTATAAAGATATTGGATCGGTGAAAGAAGCAATCCATCACGGTATCTTTGCATCTATTTCAGCAACTACAAACGGTGGGCTTGATATTACAGGCGAATCATTAGCGCCTTATGCGAATGATTATTTCGTTCAAACAATCATTATGTTACTTATTATGTTAGGTGCAATCGGCTTCCCTGTATTAATTGAAGTCAAAACATACATGAAAAATACAATTCCAAACTTTAGATTCTCGCTATTCACTAAAATTGCGAGTGCGACATATTTATTTTTATTTTTATTAGGAACAATCGTGATTTATTTATTTGAGTTTTCAAATGCATTTAAAGATGTTTCGTGGCATAAAGCTTTATTCTATGCAATGTTCCAATCATCATCTACAAGAAGTGCTGGACTTTCAACTATAGATTTAAGTCATTTTACTGAAGCGACCAACTTCTTCTTAGGTGGATTAATGTTTATAGGATCTTCACCTAGTTCAGTAGGTGGTGGTATAAGAACAACAACATTTACAATACTTGTCTTATACTTAGTGAACTTTAGTAATGGTCGAACAACTATTAAAGCTTTCAATAGAGAAATACATCCAATTGATATACAAAGATCATTTGCAGTTATTTCACTTGCATTAGCGATTACGTTTGTAGGTGTGTTATCTGTTGTTCGATTTGAAGATGGTAAACATGATTTGTTATCTATATTCTTTGAAACGATGTCAGCGTTCGGGACATGTGGATTATCAATGGGGATTACAGATGGCTTACAATTAGGATCTAAAATCGTCATCATGATGTTGATGTTTATAGGTCGGGTAGGTCTATTATGTTTCGTCGTCATGTTAGGTGGAAAATCAACACCTGATAAATTCCATTATCCTAAAGAACGTATACAAATAGGCTAAATATAAAAAGCAAGCGGCTGGGCCGCTTGCTTTTTCTTATGGCTTAATAGTTGGTATGGTGATTATAAACGTAGTACCTTTAGTCATATTTGTAAATACGCTAATTTCGCCTTCCCAATCTTCAATGAGTTTCTTACTTAAATATAAACCGAGTCCACTACCAGATTCTTTCGTTGTAAAGAAAGGATCGAATATCTTTTGTTGTGTCTCTTTAGACATACCGACACCGTTATCTTTAAATATAATCGTTACTTGGTTTGCATGTGTATGTTGTAATTGAATTTCAATTTCTGGTTGTTCAACATCTATTAAAGCATCTTTAGCATTTTGAATAAGATTGATGAGAATTTGTTTTAATTGATCTTCTGAAATAAATGCAAAGATAGGGGTATCTGGCAATGTTAAAGCAATTTTAATGTTATGTTGTTCAAGTTCATATTTCAAAAACTGAGAAACTTCTTTGATAGATTGATTAATGTCGACATTTGAATAGGCAAGATTAGTTGGCTTTCCTAAAAATAAAAATTGAGTAACGATATTGTTAATTCTATCTAGTTCTTCTGAAATGATATTAAAGTGATGATCTTGTTTATCTTTATCATATTTCATTCTCGTTAGTTCAATAAATCCATTAATGCTTGTAAGTGGATTTTTAATTTCGTGTGCTGTATTAGCAGCGAGTGTACCAATTAATCTAAGCTTTTCATTATTAGCTTGTTCGATTACTTTTTCATGTTCTAATCGTTCGGATCTATTTTTAAATATAAGTGTCACAATAGATAATAATAAAAATACCACTAAAAATATTAAAAGAATCGGTAAAATAATACGCGTTATAAAATTATACTGTCCGCTAATTGTTAATGAAATAGGTAATTGATCATACATATAATTTATAGATTTAGAATGTTTATATTCTTTTCCAACTTGATAGATTTCAGTTCCATCGATACCATTGACTTGAATATGATATCGTTGAGAAATTAAATTAACTTCATTTTTAAAAGAAGACATATTTATTTCTGATGCGACAATGTAGTCTTTGTTTTGAACTTTTAAATGATTCGTTAATAACAATGTATTGGCATTTTTTAATGAAATATTTTCACTACTTAAACTTGAATTAGCTGTAAAAGGAAAATGAAATTTATATTTGTTAAAATCTTTAAGAGAGGTATAATCAGCCCCTTTTGAGTCATAGACGATTTCTTTCTTGTCATTCAAAATATAAATATGATCAATCCATGTATATCTAATGTGATTATCTTCTAAAAATTGATTAATAAATTTTTCATTGCGGCTGTTAGATAAAATAGTCGTTAAAGATTCAGAGATGCTATTTGATTCGTTTATAAATGTATTAATTTTTAAGTTTACAATTTCTTTTGTCGTTTCTAATCTTTGATTCACTCTATTTGTATAATTTTTATTTATAATAAAACCGATAGTTAATGAAATGACTAAAGCGATAGCAAAATTAATGATGATTAATTTATTAAATGATTTCATTATTGCCTCCAAGTTTATTGTTTACTAATAGAGTATATTATGATTAACAATTATTGCCAATACATATTAAATAAATTTTCTATCCAAATGGTCGTAAACTGCCCTAACAGTATTTAAAAATGGTAAAATAAATAAAAAAGGTGGGGATAGCATTGAATACGAATGAAACCATAACAATTGATTTATTAGCTACTTCTGACTTACATGGACAAATAGGAAAAAGTGGTATTAGTGGTAACATTCTAAAGATGGCCACTTACGTTAAACATAAACGCAAAACCAATCACCATGTCTTATTGTTAGATAATGGTGGCATGTTGTCAGGTTCAATGTTTGCTTTTTATTATGCTCAAATTGCCCCATACAAGAGAAATCCAATGATTAAAGTGATGAATGAAATGCAATTTGATGCAAGTGGTGTGAGCCCTGATGAATTCAACTTTGGCTTAGACTTCTTAAATAAATCTATCGCATTAAGCAGATTTCCTTGGTTAGCAGCAAATATTGAACATAGTAAGACTCGTGAACCATATTTTACAACACCTTATACAATTAAATATGTAGAAGGTATAAAAATAGGCATCATAGGATTTACATCAAGTGGCCTTATGGAAAATAAAAACGTTGAGTTTGAAGACGAAGTGCTTGTTGGTGAGTCTATGACCACAGCTAAAAAATGGGTGAGATATTTACATGAAAAAGAAAGTCCTGACTTCTTAATTATGTTATACCATGGTGGCTTAAACACATATACAGATAAAAATAATTATAGATCATATTACAGTAATAACGCTGAAAGTATGACGAAAAGTACGGAAGGCGTTAATGTCATTATTACTGGTCATCAAGAACATATCGTCGATCTTAAAGTCGAAGAAACACAGTTTATACAACCAGGTAAAGATGCTACGAATATTGTAGATATGTCTATTCAATTTAAGAAAAGAGCAAACTCAGTAGAAATTATCGATACGTCTATTAAGCACGTAGAAATTTCAAGTTATCCTGAAGATAGAGATTTATTGGAACTAACGTATTTCGACCAAAAAGCTGTCCAACATTGGTCTGAACAGAGCGTTGTTGACGTACCTGTTGTATTAGATTATAAACATTTAACAGACTTATTTATTAAACCGCATAAGTTCATGGAATGTATTCAACAAAGTATGACGAGAGCATTTAAAGCGTCTGATTTTGTTTGTGCACAAATTGGAAATCCGACAGGAAACGGTTTACGTGGCGAGTTACAAGTTAAAGATGTTTATCAATCATATGTACATACTGATAAACCTGTCAAAATTAATTTATCTGGTGCTGAAATAAAGCGCATTATAGAAAGAACTGCTACAGCACTGTATAAAGAAGGGGACACGGTTCAATATAATGACCATATTTTAGAACCGACACTTATGACTGTATGGAAAGGTTTTGAATATACGATTGATTTGAGTAAACCTGTAGGTAGTAGAGTTAACTTAAATAATATTGATTTAGAAGCTTCTTATTCAGTTATTATGACGGACTATTTATTTAGACACGTTAATAAGATTATTTCTGAATCAACGTATGAGAGAGCGAAGAAGACCGTCATCGAATATATGATTGAAGAACTGGCAGAATCAAAAGGTAAATATAATTTAGAACATCATTTTGAAGTATTATAATATAAAAATACCCCTAAAAAGTTAGCATAATTGCTAAACTTTTTGGGGGTTGTTTTTATTAAATGTATTAGCTGAAAATGATAACGAGTATGATGATTGCTGCAATTTGAGCTACATAAGATGTTACGATTCTTTTCGTATAGAAATACAATGTAGATAATATGAGTTGTGCTAAAAATATAAACATAAATATAGCTAAATTATCTAAATATAAAAATAGTGAACTAGATGCAAGGGCACTCACAACGATTGCAATAATAGGTTGTGAAAATTTCAGTTGTAACTGATTTTGTAAAATTGTTCTAATATATAACTCATGACAAGGTATAGCAATAACAATTGTTACAAGCATTTGCCACTTATAAAATACGCCAGCATGCATTAATTCTTTTAATAAGGATGCATATGACAAGCCATTATAAATTTGTGATAATAATAGCTGAAGTAGAACTAATATAATGGCACCAATGAGACCATATCCAATTGATTGAAGTAATCGCTTAGATTTGATGTCACGTTGATAAAAGACATAGCTAATGCCCGCAATCAGCATAATACCAGTATATAAGTACCAGAATACTTCTTTTTCACCTTGCATAATGAATAAAATAATGTGAAAAATAATGAAACTAGATATGAACCATATTAACTGAGGATTAATTTGTCTCTTCACTATTATCCCTCTTCAGAAATTATTGTATAACGCTTATGATTCACTACAGTTTTTTCAGGTAACTCTAAACTTTCAAAGTTATCCATAATTGTGATATCTACGATAACTGAGTTTTCATTAATTTTTTCAACTCTACCTCTTAATCCATCTTGAAACTCTATGATATTTCCAACTTCTGCGATTGTCATCTTATTCCTCCTAAATAATACTAAGAAACATTATACTAAATAATACCCAGTTTATAAAGTATTAACAAATATACTCTATTTTAACATAAACATATCATACATATGATTAATCAAACATATGGTACTATATACTTGAGGCTATTTGGGGAGAAAAGAAGGAGGAAATATAATGAAATTTGTAAGTAATAATGGTATTAACGATCCGATGATTAATTTAGCTATGGAGGAATATGTCTTAACTTCTCTTCCTAAAGATGATAGTTATTTCCTTTTCTATATTAATCAACCATCCATTATTGTAGGGAAAAATCAAAATACAATCGAAGAAGTTAACCAAGAGTATGTTGAGAAAAACAACATCAAAGTTGTAAGAAGAATTTCTGGTGGTGGAGCTGTATATCACGATTTAGGTAATTTAAACTTTAGTTTTGTTACAAAAGATGACGAAGACAGTTTCCATAACTTTGCGAAATTTACACAACCAATTGTTGATGCTTTAAATGAAATGGGCGTTAAAGCAGAATTATCTGGTAGAAATGATATACAAGTCGGGGAAAGAAAAATATCAGGTAATGCAATGGTTAAACAAAAAGATCGCATGTTCTCACATGGAACATTGATGTTAAATAGTGAAATCGAAGAGGTTGTAAATGCACTTCGCGTTAACGAAGCAAAAATAAAATCTAAAGGTATTAAATCTATAAGATCACGTGTCGCAAACATACAAGAGTTCTTAGAAGAGCCAATGGATATTGAAACATTTAAACAACGTATACTTACCTCTATCTTCAAACAACAAGGTAGTGAAGAAGTTGAAGAGTACCATTTAACAGATGAAGATTGGGATAACATTAATGAACTAAGTAAAAATAAATACCAAAAATGGGAATGGAATTACGGTAAGAATCCTAAATACAACTTTGAAAGAAGTCATAAATTTGATAGAGGACTTGTCCAAATTAAATTAGATGTTAAAAAAGGTAAAATAGAACACGCAGCAATATTCGGTGATTTCTTTGGTGTCGGCGATGTAAAAGATATTGAAGAAGCATTAATAGGTGTTCAACATCAAAAATCATCCATTCAAGAAGCATTAAAAGATATTGATGTTTATCACTATTTTGGAGATATCGCTAAAGAAGAAATTATTAATTTAATGCTATAAACAAATAAAAGAGACTATTTTTGAATGTTTTCAAAAGTAGTCTCTTATTATGTGTTAAATTTTAAATGACAACTCACGATTGTAAATCCTCCAACTGAATTAATTCTTCACTGTATTGTTCAAATAAAGTATTATTACGATTCGCAAGTGCTTCATCAATTAAAACCATTAATTCTCTTTTACGATTTTCACGTAAAGCAGAGTCAATTACAAGCTCAACTGATAAATCATTTAAGTTATTAACAAAAGTTTCTAAACTCTGGTGCTTAACTTGAGAATATTGTTTCATTTTAAACAACCCCTTGACTTTATTTGTTAAAATTATAGCGTATTTATTTTCTAAATGCAATGAATATTCAGAAATTTTAAAAAGTAAATTTATAATTCGAAATCAGTGATAAACTTACTCTATAAATTCATTATATGTTACTATAATCTAATTTCAAATTATTTTGCTCACAATTCAGAATACGGTTGTGAAAGTTTTGAGCAGTCGAACCATATATAACAAAAATACTTAAGGAGAATCATTATGTATCAATTAAAAAATTGGGATCATGTTCAATTATCAGCACCTAAAGGATCAGAGGATAAAGCACGATATTTCTATTGTAATCAATTAGGGTTTAAAGAAGTAGAAAAGCCTGAGTCATTGAGAGGTAATGGAGGCGTTTGGTTTAATATTAATCAAATTGATTTGCATATTGGTATTGAAGAAGAGTTCGAACCATTAAAAAAGGCGCATCCAGCTATTAATGTTGAAAATCTAGATGATTTAAAAGAACATTTAACGAATGAAAAAATAGAGTTTAAAGCAGATAATCGTTTTCCAGATGCAAATAGAATCCATTTATTAGATCCTTTTGGAAATCGATTAGAATTTATAGAAAAACAATAGAATTTCTTTCAAAAAGTATTGACTTCTATTTAAATATAGATTATATTTTATGTAATTACAATAAATGTAAATCCATTCGTTGTAATTACATAAAATTTGAAAGGAGAATATTATGACTAAATACGTAATTAAACAAAATACGATGTACATTAGAGGAGTTAAAGTAGACGATCACACCATTCATACTGAGGTGTCTGAAGCGGGTAGAGAACCATTCATCGTTAAACAGAAGCCTCAAGAAATTATGAATCAGTCATGTCGCTTTTATGGCGAACACTTCAATGAAAGAAAGCTTTTTACAAAAAGGCTTACCAGAATTACAAGCAAACCCCCGATTTTAGTATCCGCAGTTACATCCACTTATTTTTTCTGCACAGGTTCCGAAAGGTCAATAGACAACACATGGATAAATATACTCTATGTTAAAGATTTCAAAGAATATAATGGTAATAAGACCAAGATGTTTTTAGAGCAAGATCAAAGCCTCGTTTTTCCAATTTCCTACCACGTAATTAATCACCAATACTTAAACTGTTTATGTTTGTACTATAGAAATCACCGTAATAATATCTTTATTAAGCAGCTAAATACACCAAATATAGATTTAACTCAAGATGGATATAGTGTACTTGATGTTATTAAGATGTATTTGAAAAATCAACATTAGCATATTAAAATAAATATTAACGGAACAAGTGCAACTAAAGTGTAAATGTTCCGTTAATTTTTTTAGGTTTTCTCTTGAAAATATTACGATGCTTGATATAATAGTATTTGTGCTTGATAAAAATTTAATTATTCCACAGTAGCTCAGTGGTAGAGCTATCGGCTGTTAACCGATCGGTCGTAGGTTCGAGTCCTACCTGTGGAGCCATGGAGATGTACTCAAGTTGGCTGAAGAGGCGCCCCTGCTAAGGGTGTAGGTCGTTCTGCGGCGCGAGGGTTCGAATCCCTCCATCTCCGCTCAGATTAATTAGTCACGTATAGTGAAAAGAAAAAACCTTGATAACTCAAGGTTTTTTCTTTTTTTATTTAGGCGAATTTAATATTTTTGGTCACAACGTGACTATATATGAATATCCAAAAGCTCACCTAAATGAAATAGGTGGGCTTTTTTTAGTTTGAGATCGTGGTTGATATTTACTACAATCTTAAATGCGATATTTGATATTTTTCTACATTATTGTATGTAAATCATTTGTGGGAGTTTAACAAGTCAAAAACCTGATGGTGCCATTTGTATTTAATAATTAATTAAGAAATAGTTAATGGTATTATATTACTCATTCTGTAAAATATACATATACTTTATAGATAGGAGAATACATATGCAATTATCCAAAAAATTACTATTAGCATTTACATCATTAGGATTGGCACTAACAGTTTCGATAGGAGAGGCTGATGCTAAACAAGCTGAACAAACTCAGGTAAAATACAATGCCTATGATTACAAGAAATCATTAGATGAAAAGGTTATGGCAGCTAAACAAGCTGTAAATAAGCTGAAACGCGATAAAACGATTAAAAGCCATAGAGTTGCTCAAAGAGCAGTAAATAGAATCCATGAAACGGCTGGTAAATCGTATGCAGCAGAAAAGAAAAAGTTGCAAAAAGAAATAGACATTGTACTCAAAAATAATTACTTAAGATAATATGAAATTTCTTTCACACTTTCATCTTACTAGTTTATTTATTTATTATGTTTTTATATATCTATGTGTGAGAGTTAAATATACATTAAGTTGATTGGCGAGATAATTGTCTCATTCAAGATAAAGACCCACTTTAATTAGTGGGTCTTTTTTTATAGGCTAATTTAATACTCTTAATCATAACGTAAGTTTATATGAATATCCAAAAGCTCACCTAAATGAAATAGGTGGGCTTTTTTTAGTTTGAGATTATTGTTGATGTCGATCTCAATGTTTAACGTAATATTAGATAGCTTTTTGCTTTATTGTAAGAATTTTGAATAAATTGTATAATATAGTAAAAAGTGAATAAGTGAGATGATAAGATTGAAGAAATACGAAATGATTCTAGACACTTATATGCCACTTAAAGATGCTGCTGAAGTATTTCAAAAAATAGCTGAAAGAAAAAGAACAACTAAAACAACGACACACAAAAAGAGAAAAAGAATTAAAACACTAGAAGAGTTAATTAGAAAAAGGAGGTAGTAAGCAATGTTAGATTTGAAGTTAGTCAGCAAAGATGAAAAAAATGTGACTTATGATTATTATCCTAACGACCAAAAAGTGTCAGGGAGAATTACTATAAGAATTGATGATTGTGAAATACTCTATGCAAAAAAATCGGAATATGATCAAGATACAAGTAACTATTTAGGGCATGCGATTTATAGAATTGAGAAATATATCAAAAATAATGAGTTTCCTGAAACTGATCTTGTAGCATGGGGGTAAATTATGAAACTATGGACTTATGAGGGAAAAAAGGTATTAATTGAAGCAGATGATGGTCAACAATTCACAGGTAAAGTTATAACTTATGATGATGAAATGGATAATGAAAGTGGAGAATATTCTATATATTTAGATACAGGAATACAAATATACGACTTTGATGAAAGTGAAATAAAGTCGATTGAAATTTTAGATTAAGCACCTAACAAAAAATTAATGGTTATGGTACTATTTTTTGACAAATTTTTAGCTATCACAGTGTTGTGATAGCTTGTTTTTATGTAAAAATTTTTTTGATGATATTATAAGAATGTATGGAAAATAAAGTTCAAAGATTTGAAAAAGAATATTTATTTTTAAAATTTTGCTATTTTATCTTACCATTTTTATTTTGTTTGCTAGGATCGAATACAGTTGAAACGAAAAGTGTGATTAATATAGTAAAAATCAACATGCTAATGACAGCTAGTACTCTAGCGATAGGGTTATCTTTATAAATAACAGCGTAGAATCCTTCAATGAAAAAATAAAGATATATAGGTATTAATGCAACTAAGACTTTTTTCTTGTTAGTCATTCTTTAGTACACCTCATTTATTATTAGTTCTCTGTTTTTCTTTTGCTTTAAAATATATTAAATTGAGTATCGTAAATATAATGATAAATATGCCATAAACTCTTGAATAACTTTCTTTAATTTGGATGACATTAAATAATACTAATAAATTGAAAGTAAAGAATAAAAGTATAACGATAAATAATAGATTAAGAGCATAATTTTTCATGATACCAATCCTTATTTTCTAATATATATTTTACCTTTAAAACATAATTATTTAAGATAATATGAAATGAGTCAATTTATTATACGCTTCTTTGATATTTTAAAAATTTTTCACGCTTACTTAAGTTGCTTTTTGATTTGCGAAATGAAACTTGAAATTGAGATAACAATTCCTGTTGTTAAAATGAATAAAATAACTACGACAAATGATTTTAAAATCATTGAGTTGCTATATAATAATGCATGGATAAATTGAGCGTAGATTATAATACAAATTGGTAAAATACCCGCAAAAATACCTACAGATAAATTATTATCTTTTTGTTCTATCACTTTTAATCACCCCTTGCGTAATAATGAAGCAATTTATGTCGAAAGTTAAATATCTTTGATATAAAACTAACACATTCTTTATAGGTTTATACTTTTATATATTTTTAAAATAAAATTTAATGCAATCTAAAACTGGGTAAAAAAATATAACCTTAACTTATATTGCATAGTAAGATAGGGTCTTTATTTTTATGAATTATTAATTAGTTATAAAACTAAAAAATATCATTATCTATCTTTGGCATGTTAAATGGCTATTTTTATAGTAATTAATAAAGTCACAGTCTTTAAGATGGCTCATAGGACAACGTGTTATATAACGTTGTAATTCAATTATATAATATCATAATTTAGAATATTTTGTCTATTATGGTCGTAAATGTATATAACAAATACTGGTAATTTGGTATAATATAACAGAGCAAGTTGGATAGATGGTGGCCAATCTTAGTATAAAGTGAGGTGATGCTTATGAAAGTATCAACTAAATCTTTAGAAAGGAGAAGCTTCTAATGGTTCCGATTAGCGAAGCGCTAAACTTAATGTTTAGTTTCGGTAGTTTTATCGTACTATTATTGGGTTTAGTGATCGCGATTGTTAAATTGAACCAAAAAAAATAAACCATCTCTTACAACTTTTGACTAGTTTGAGATGATTTATTCTATCATTTATAAATACGGTCACCGTCTTTAAAACGGGCTCATGGGGCAACGTGTTGGAGCACGTTGTCCTTTTTTCAATTGGATTATAACATAATTTGGTAGAATTTGTCTATTTTGTAGTCGGATTATTACGTGTGAATTTCACGATATCAGTTGAATATTTTATCTAGATTTTCATTGTAAAATTTCAAAGCATTTTTATATTCGTGAATCTCAGTATTATCATCATTTGTTAGCAATGTATCAATTAATAGTGAAACAGACTCCTGATTCTTATTCATATTATAATGTGTAATAGCAAGGAATATTTTTAATACAGGGCTGTCTTCAAATTTTGTTAATCCTTCATTTAAAATCTGCTCAGCTTCTTTGTATTTGCCAATACTTCTATAAGTGCTTCCTAAACCTATATAAGCATCTTTTAGATATATTAGGTCTAAATTGTTATTAATAGCTTTATGATAATAATTAATAGCCTCGTGTTCGATTCCTAAATTATCTAGACACCATGCCATTTGATAATTGTAATATGCATTGTTAGGATCCTTACTTAATATATCTTCCATTTTTTCTTTTGCTTTTATATATTCTTTCTTTGATCTTAATTCGATAACTTCGTCTATCGTATGCGTCATCATAACCCCTCCAATAAGATAATATTACACTATCTATTTAATCTTATCCATACACTTTATTATATCCAATTTATGTAAAATATATTTACAAATTACAACCAATAATTATAATAAATAAAAAGAGCTAATTTTCGTTTTATAGAAAGGAGAAGGAAAGTTGAAAAGGAAAATAAATAAAACGGGAATTGTAGTATGTCTTATTTATTGTTTTGTTATGTATTTTATATTAAGTATGTATGATCAACACATTGGCAACCATGACAATAATACACACTATGTATTATTACCAATAGGTGTAGTAATAATAAAAATTATTTTTGAATATATCATTAAGAAAGATATTTTTGATAAAGAACAAAAGTAAAAAAATAAACCATCTCTTACAACTTTAGACCTGTTAGAGATGATTTATTTAATCTTTAATTTATGGTCACCGTCTTTATAACGGGCTCATTGGACAACGTGCTACTACACGTTGTCCTTTTTCAAAGAAATTATAACACAATTTGGTAATATTTGTCTATTGTAAAAAAATAATTAAGGGGTGTGTTTGATATGAAACTAAGTATAAGTATTCGTAAAACGACGAAGAAAGAGAAGATTGAATCGCTTGTTGCTGTGAGTATTTTAATTTTGGGGATTTGGTTTATTAAGTGGTTAAACAAATAATTGTATTTTTGTTTCTAATTTATAGAAGTGTATAATGAACCTAAATATAGAGAGTGGAGGGGATTATATGACTGTTGAATTAAGATTAATGGAAATGCAGGACTTTGATGATTTTTATGAGGTTTCTTTGAAAGAATTTGCTGATGAACAAGTGAAAAGTGGTTCTTGGTCTGTTGAAGAAGCGGATGAGAGAGGTAGAGCATATTTTAAGAAACTTCTACCTGATGGTTTACATACGGAAGGTCATAAAATTTTTAATATCTTTAATGAAGGAGATAAGGTAGGTATTTTATGGCTACATGTTTTCGAGAAAGATCATGTATTAAAGAGTTTTATTTATGATATTAAAATTGACGAATCTGAAAGAGGTAAAGGTTTAGGTAAAATGACGATGCAAGCTTTAGATGAGTATTGCAAGGAACATGACATTAAAAGTATTCGACTCCATGTTTTCGGTCATAATCAAATTGCGTATGAGTTATATAAAAAAATGGGATTTGAAACGACAAACTATTATATGGAAAAAGCGTTATAATAGTGATATCGAAATTGAAATCGGAGTGATTTGATTGTTGAAATTGAAAGAATCTCAAAATGTATTTTTAGAAGGTGGAGATGAAGCGGTTATATTATTGCATTCTTTTACAGGTACAGTAAGAGATGTAAAAGCTTTAGCAGAGTTTCTAAACGAAGCGGGATATACTTGCTATATTCCAGCTTATAAAGGACATGGATTAAGTTTAGAAGGTTTATTAGCCTATACGACAAATGATTGGTGGGAGCAGGTACAAGAGAGTTATCATTATTTAAAGGATAATGGATATGAAACCATTCATGTGCTTGGAGTTTCATTAGGTGCGCTTATGTCTTTAAAACTTGTCGAAACATTTGATGTGAAGAAATGTATAGCAATGTCCACACCTCATAATAGAACTAATAAAGATATTAAAAGAAGGCTTTATCATTATGGAGAAAGAATTAATCAGATCCAAGGTTTAGATGAAGATGAAAGGAAACGTCAACTTGCACTCATTGATGATTATGATGAAGGTACACGTCTTTTTACATCATTTATAGAGGATATTATGAATCATTTAGACGCAGTAAATATACCTATCTCTATAAAGTATGGAGAATTAGATCAAACATTCTATCAAGATAGTGCTGAGAAAATATATCATGATATAGCATCAGAACATAAAGAATTAACAGCCTATAAAAATGCAACACATTTAATGACAAGAAGTGACGATAAAGAACAAATTGAAAACGATATTCTTGAGTTCTTAAAAAAATAAGACCACGCCAACATTTAGTTGGCGTGGTCTTATTTTTATGTGAATGCAATTTTGTACTATATCAATTTTGACATTATTGAGAAAATACAAAGATATTGGAGGGATTCGATGAGTACATTATCATTTTTATTTTACTGTTTTATGATTACTTTCACACCTGGACCTACAAATATCGTAATATTAACGACAACTCAAAATTACGGTACTAAAAAAGCTTTACAGTATACGTACGGTTCAACGGTAGCATTCTTTTTAATTTTGTTATTATCTGCAATATTTAATACAATACTCGTAAACATTATGCCAAATATCATATTTACGATGAAAATTATTGGAACAATATATATGTTATATTTGGCATATCAGATTTTAAACGCGTCAAAATCACATAATGATACAAATTACGGTAACTTTACATCAGGGTTTGTTATGCAATTTCTAAATCCTAAAGTTGTATTATTCTGTTTAACGGTTTTACCGAGCTTTGTTTTAAAAGCAGACTCTACTTTTAACGATGTGTTTCTTAATGTAACTATCATAACGATTATTGGATTTTTAGCATTTGCGTCTTGGCTATTATTCGGTACGGTTCTGAAAAGATTTATAGATCAACATTTGAAAGTTTTTAATGTTGTTATGTCAATGGCACTAGTTATGGCGACATTATTAATTTGGTTATAGATAAGGAGGGGTTATATGGATAATTTTTTGTATAAAAAGCGTATAGGTGTTACAGCATTATTAGCTCAAATGAGCGAGTTTAAATATAAAAAACATGCGCATAAAGAATATGCACTTGGTGTAACATTAGATGGTATTCAACACTATACTTTAGATGGTGCTGAATATTTATCCTATCCTAATAATGTTATGTTCTTTAATCCGGAACAAATTCATGATGGTAGTTCTTTTGACAAGAAAGACCTTAAATACACAATGATTTATTTAGAGCGAGAACATATTCTTGGAAATGATAACATACCGCAAAATGTAATTTTCAATAAACCTATATCAAATGACCAAAATTTAAAAAACAAAATTATCCATCTCTCTAATGCTATTTTAACGAATCAAGAAGATGCTTATGTATTAGAACAATTACTGCAAGTTAATGATGCTTTGTTGAATAATGATATCAATGTAGCGCCTAAAGATAACAGACTTATAAATATGGCGAAGAATATTATAGAAAGCCATTTGTTTGATACATTAAATGTAGAAATGATCAGTCTAGAATTAAATATGACTCAATATCAATTTATTCGCTATTTCAAAAAATATACTGGCTTTACACCTTATCAATATTATTTGAATAGAAAGGTAGAGCAAGCTAAATTAAATTTAGAAATGACTAAAGATATTTACGCTGCTGTTACAAACTGTGGGTTTGTAGACTTATCTCATTTAAACAAAAATTTCAAGAAAATATATGGTATTACAGCTTTTGAATATTTAAACCAACTTATATAAATCAAAAAGAGGCTGGACATCGTCCAAGCCTCTTTTTTGGTGGTGTTTTATAATCCACCTAATAAACCACTTATATATACACCAAGTGCTAATAACAATCCGAAGATCGTGTTTGCTTTACCTGTTGCTGCCATTGCAGGCATCATTGTTTGTGGTGTGTCATTTTTGTTAAATCGACGTACGGCTTTGATTGGGAATGGTGCAGATATTAAGACGAGCAACCATAATAGAGAGCCGTATGGTTTAAATAATGCTAAGTAAATAATAAAGACATATGCGAAAATATATAGAATTGCCATAGTCATGATGGAAAGTCTTTTACCGACTAAGATTGCGTAAGTCTTTCTACCACTTTGTTTGTCTTTTTCGCGGTCTCTAATGTTATTTGCTAAGTTGATAAGTCCAATTGTAATAGAAACTGGAATACTTAATAATGCTGGATAAAAGCTTAAAGTACCTGTTTGTATATAGAATGAAATCATAACAATGACAAATCCCATGAAGAATCCAGCGAATATTTCACCGAATGGCGTCCATGAAATAGGGATTGGTCCACCTGTATAGAAATAACCGATTGCCATACAAACTAATCCTATTGGTATTAATAGCCATGTACTTTGCATGCATATGTAAATACCTAATATGACAGCTATAACATAGAATGCTATCGCTAAATTATAAACGGATTTAGGAGACATACCATTTCTTACGATTGCCCCTCCGATACCAACAGAAGTATGGTCATCTAATCCACGCTTATAATCAAAGTATTCATTAAACATATTAGTTGCTGCTTGTATTAAAATACTTGCGAGTAACATTGCTAATACGACTGAAATTTTAATGGATGCTTCAGCACCTGTTAAAAAAATCTTTGATGAAGCGGTACCTAATAGTACAGGAACAAATGATGCTGTAAGGGTATGTGGTCTCATCAAATGATAATATTTTTTCAAGCCTGAATGCTGTGATAAATTTTGTGACATGTATTTACCTCTTAAATTTATATTTTTGACAGTATTAGTATATGCTTTCGCTATCAATTGGTCAATCACTGTAATTGTGTAAAATTTTAATTTATATTCTGTATTTAAAGTACAATATTAACGCATGTTCACTTAAAAAATGATAAAATAAGTAGATAGATATTTTTCGGAAAGAAGTGGAAGTGAAATGGCCTTGAGGACGGATTTGAAGCAACAGATAATTTCTGAAATCGATGGAAATAAAAATTATATTTCAGTTGAAATTGAGCTTCAATATCAACCAGATTTAATCCATTTATTAAGGGAAGAAATCAATTATACAGGACAACATTTTTATTACAAATCTAAAGATTCTAAATTAGAAATGTGTGGAATTGGATATTTATTAGAAGCTAGGTATTCGCATCTAGAACATGATGATATATATGAATACTGGCAAAATATTAAAGAACAATTAAATACGATTAAGTTACATGATGAAAAGCACCATCTAAAATTCTTTGGTGGCTTTCAATTTTCTGAGCATTCATTAACAAATGAATGGAAAGATTACGGGATGAGTCATTTTGTATTGCCTAAATATTTGGTAACAAAAGAAAATGGTCATTATTATCTTACTTATACGGATCATAGTAACAAATTCGATATCGACAACATTCAAGAAGTTATAAATATTTTAGAAACAGAAAATAAAAAAATCGAATCGAGTGAACCTGTAGTAGTGGAAAATAAAGATATTCAAAGTGAAGAATGGAAAGCGTTAGTTACTAAAGTTGTTTCACAAATGAATCAATCTGTAGCACTACAAAAAGTCGTACTATCCAGAAGAAGACAAATCGAATTTGAAGATCGTGTTAATGTCGAAGATGCATTACAAAGATCATTAGATTCAAATGAATCAAGCTACTTATTGCTATTTGAATCAGGTAAATCCAAATTTATTTCACAAACGCCTGAACAACTATGCCAAATAGAAGATGGTAAACTATATACAAATGCAATTGCTGGTACGATTTTAAGAACAGAAGATGAAACAAAGAATGATGAATTAAAAGATGAACTTCTAAATGATTCTAAAAATCAATTTGAACATCGTTATGTAGTGGATAGTATTATTCATGATATTCAATCATTTACGAAACACATTGAATACGACAAAAAGCCTACCATACTTACTAACAAGCATTTATATCATTTATATACTAAAATACAAGCAGATTTACTATCTGAAAATGTATTAGAAATTGTTAATCAATTGCATCCAACGCCAGCATTAGGAGGATTTCCTAAAGTTGAAGCGATAAAATTTATAGAACATGAAGAGTTTGGAACAAGAGGATTTTACGGTGCACCATTAGGTTATATCGATCTAGAAAACAATGGTGAATTTGTTGTATCTATTCGTTCTATGTTAGTGAACAATCATACTGCAACATTGTATTCAGGTTGTGGTATTGTAAAAGATTCTGAAGCAATATCTGAGTTTGAAGAAACAGACTTAAAATTTAAACCAATGTTGAAAGCACTAGGAGTGATGTAGAATTGAGTACACATACTGAAAGTCTCACTAAACAAGTATTTACATTTGTTTCTAAATTATATGAATATGGTGTCGATGATGTTGTTATTAGTCCTGGATCACGATCTACACCATTAGCGATAGCTTGTGAAAGACATCCACATTTAAAAACATGGGTTCATCCAGATGAAAGAAGCGCAGCATTTTTTGCACTTGGCATAATTAAAGCAAGTCAAAAGCCTGTCGCAATCATTTGTACGTCAGGAACAGCTGCATCAAATTATATGCCAGCAGTATCTGAAGCATTTATTAGTCGTTTACCACTTGTTGTTGTAACGAGTGATAGACCACATGAATTACGTAATGTTGGTGCACCTCAAGCAATCAATCAAGTAAATATGTTCCAAAACTTTACGAAGTTTCAATTTGATATGCCTATAGCTGATGACTCAGAGGGTACATTAAATGCAATTAATATGAATATGATTAAAGCTGAAAAACATTTTGTTGGTCCACAAAGAGGGCCTGTACATTTTAATTTTCCATTTAGAGAACCATTAATTCCTAATGTGAAATTAAGAAGATATTTGTCTTCTAAACGAAAATTAGAAACAAAATATCAAAAATCGATTGATTTTACGAGTATACAAACATATATCGAAAAACCAAGAGGTGTCGTTATTGTAGGAGATACACAAGGTCAAGATTTATCTCAAATATTAACTTATTCAGCGATTCATAATATTCCTATATTAGCTGATCCATTAAGTAATTTAAGAAAATTAAATCATCCAAATGTGATTTCTACTTATGATGCATTATTCAAAGGTGGTTTAAGTATTGAACCACAATTTATTATTAGAGTGGGGCAACCAGTCGTTTCGAAACATTTAAACAATTGGTTAAAAGAAGTTAAATGTCCGCAAATTCTTGTGCAAAATAATGATACACCTGATGCTTATCCTAAAGTACCAACGATTTCAGTGGAACTAAGTCCAAATGATTTCTTCAGACAAGCTCAAGATGTATCACCAACTCAAAACAAGAATTGGTTAGAAAAATGGTTAACTATGGACAAAGAAGCAAGTGCATTGATTGAAAAATATATCGAAGAAGAAACAGATGAAGGTGCTGCAGTCGGTAGTTTATTGAAAAAAATGACCTCTAAAGATACTGTATTTGTTGGTAATAGTATGCCAATAAGAGATGTCGATACATTTAATTTAAACTCAAAAGCTGAAATAGCTGCTAATAGAGGTGCAAATGGTATAGATGGTGTCGTGTCGACTGCACTTGGTATGTCTGTATATAAAAAAGTTACACTTATCATTGGTGATGTTTCATTCTTCCATGATATGAATGGCTTGATAATGAGTAAACTACATGATTTAGATATTACAATTGTGTGCTTAAACAATAATGGTGGGGGCATCTTCAATTACTTAGCACCAAAAGAAGAAGCACCTGAACATTTTGAGAAATTATTCGGTACGCCACTAGATTTAGATTTCCAACATGTTGCACATCTATATGAGTTAGGTTATGAAAAATTTGAAAGCGTTTCTGATTATAAGAAACAAACATTACCTCAATTCGGTTCTTATTTATACGAAATTCTAACGAATAGAGAAGAAAATACCGCAACACATAGACAACTTTTTGAACAAATGAAAGGTATCCAATATGTTAAATCACCACGTTAAGTCGTATGATGAACTTAAACAGTCTATTATTTTATTACACGGCTTCATCAGTGATCATACATCATTTCATTTAGTTGAGCGTACGTTAAGTAACCAAGGCTTAAATGTCATAACCATTGATTTACCTGGACATGGACATGATGAATCAAGTTATGATGAAATATGGTCAATGGATTTTATTGTCTCTAAGATTAAAGAAGTCATTGATTATTTAGAGCTTAAAAAGGTCTATTTGCATGGATATTCAATGGGTGGGCGTGTTGCGTTAAGCTTTGCTGTGCAATACCCAGAGTTATTAAACGGCTTGATTTTAGAAAGTGCTAGTCCAGGACTTAAAGATCCATCAGATAAACAGAATAGAATTGAAGTCGATCATAATAGAGCAGCGCGCATTCATGAAATTGGATTACCTAAGTTTGTCGAGGAATGGTCTAAACTTCCATTATTTAATAGTCAGTCTATACTTTCTACTGAAGAAAGAGAACGTATTAAACAAATGAGACTTTCTCAAAATCCTAATGGCTTAAGTAAAGCACTAAAAGATTATGGTACAGGTTCACAACCATCCAATTGGCATCATTTGAATACAATGACTGTGCCAACTTGTATTATCGTCGGTCAAAAAGATGAAAAGTTTATTCAAATAGGTAAACAAATGAACGAAAGTATAAAAAATAGTGAATTTTATATTGTTAATGATGCTGGGCACACAATTCATGTGGAACAACCCTCAAAATTTGATACAATAATAATAGAATTTATTTTAGGAGGCAAATTATGTCAAGACAATGGGAAACTATAAAAGAATATAAAGAAATTAAATATGAATTTTTCGAAGGTATTGCTAAAATTACAATCAACCGTCCAGAAGTACGTAATGCATTCACACCTTTAACAGTTCAAGAAATGATCGATGCTTTCTCTAGAGCTAGAGATGATGAAAGAGTAGGTTCTATCATCTTAACTGGTGAAGGCGACTTAGCATTCTGTTCAGGTGGAGACCAATCTGTTCGTGGACATGGTGGTTACGTTGGCGATGACCAAATTCCAAGATTAAATGTATTAGATTTACAACGTCTTATCCGTGTAATTCCTAAGCCAGTAGTAGCTATGGTTAGAGGATATGCTATTGGTGGTGGACACGTACTACATATCGTATGTGACTTAACAATTGCCGCTGAAAATGCAAGATTTGGTCAAACTGGACCTAAAGTAGGTTCATTCGATGCTGGTTATGGTTCAGGCTATTTAGCAAGAATTGTTGGACATAAAAAAGCACGTGAAATTTGGTTCTTATGTCGTCAATACGATGCACAAGAAGCGATTGATATGGGTCTTGTAAATACAGTTGTACCATTAGATAAAATAGAAGATGAAACAGTTCAATGGTGTAAAGAAATGATGCAACATTCACCAACTGCATTACGTTTCTTAAAAGCTGCTATGAACGCTGACACTGATGGATTAGCTGGTTTACAACAATTTGCTGGTGATGCAACATTATTATATTACACTTCAGACGAAGCAAAAGAAGGAAGAGACGCTTTCAAAGAAAAACGTCAACCAGACTTCGATCAATTTCCTAAGTTTCCTTAATATTGATACAAAAAATAAGAGGTTGAGACATTTTATAATGTCTCAGCCTTTTTTATGGAAAAAATATCTGTATATGAAGTGTTTTATGTTGCTTGTTTGGGTAGTCTTGCAATATAGGAGTCACCTATTTATCTTGTTTGGTCAGTCTTGATAAATACAGGGCGCCTATTTATCTTGTTTGGGTAGTCTTGATAAATACAGAGCTTCTATTTATCTTGTTTGGCCAGTCTTGATAAATACAGAGCGCCTATTTATCTTGTTTGGCCAGTCTTGATAAATACAGAGCGCCTATTTATCTTGTTTGGCTAGTCTTGATAAATACAAGGTCCTCCAACATTGCTAGTCACCCTCCACTTGCAATATTTAGACCTCCAACATTGCTAGTCACCCTCCACTAGCAATATTCAGCCCTCCAACATTGCTAGTCACGCCCCACTTGCAATGTTCAGACCTATATTTCTGAAAATATGAAAAAGAGTCTAGAACATTTCTGTCCCAAACTCTTATTTTTATAATAAATGTTTTCTTATAACTTGCTCAATAATAGTAGGTATTTCTTCAAACGCACTTTTCATATTGATGCGTTCTGTTACTTGATGAGCATCTTTACCGATAGGTCCAATATTTATGACAGGTGCACTTATTTCTTGTATATCTTTAAATGGTATAAAGTATGATTGATTAAACACAGGTGTTTGCTCAATATAGCTTTCAAATCCTAAATCGTCTTGTCTATATTTGGCATAACTCAGATCACTAATACCATTAAAGAAATATTGTCTTTTTGACACTCTATCAAACTGTTTTAAAGATGTTTCACTAACAGTTTGGACGATTTCATCAATAAATGGATCTTCAGAAGAGTGTGCAGCAGGATAATAAGGTGGTGCAAAAAATGTCACAACACTTGGTCCTAAACCTTTCAGCATATGCATAAATCGATCCGTAATTTCTATTGATTGTGCTCTTTCATCAGGAATTTCATGAACAATTTGTTCAATGATTTGATTAATTTTACTTTCACCATACTCTTTTATTGCAAGTGCTTTTAATTCTTTGAAAGTTAAGATATTAATGGATAACTTTTTATCAAAGCCCTCGGATTTTAATGTTTCTTGATATGCTTTTTCACAATTGTGAATGGCATCTTTAACAACATCATTAAAAATTTTAAAAGCTTGTTCTGCATTTCTGTTAAATAAGAATACATTATATAATGAAACAGTTCTAAATGGTGTTTGAACGTCATAATGATCTTTAATATCTCTACTCATGAGAGAGACAGGAAGTGGTGTAGTTTCATCTTTATATGTTTCTTTAAACAAAGTACAGTATTCCATTTTGCTATTAATAAAGCTTTGTATATAGTTCGAACTAATACCATTCAATGGTTGTCCAACATGTGTTTCTTTACCATAGCATAATACTGAAGGCATGATTTTGCCTATTGTACCTGAATAAACATAATGATTTGGGTCATTTTCTGCTTGTGAAAAAGTAGGTTCACTGTTTAAATGTAAAGCTATATCTAAATGGTCTTCTTTACGAATTTGATTGAGCTTTTGAACGGCAGCATGCATACCTTTAGACTCAACTTCTTCATCAGGTACTGAAACTACGATTATGTTAATATCCCATGATTCTTGGATTGCTTTTTCTATCAGAGACATATGTATCATAAGACCTGGTTTCATATCCATTGAACCACGTCCGAATAAATAATTTTGTGTTTGGATATCTTTTTTAGCATCAGGCGTTAAGTATTTCATATCTTGTCGAAATTTCTCTGTAATTTTATCCATATCAAAAGCATCATCTTTATATTCGCTATAATCATCGATACCGACCGTGTCAAAATGACTTATACAAACGAGTGTTTTTTTTGATTGTGGTGCTTTGTAATATGCAAGAACTGCATGACGACCATCCCCAGTCGGTTGCAGCATAACTTGATCAGCATTACGCTTAAAATAATCTAACTTTAAGTATTGATCCCTTAAAAAGTAAGGAAAAGTCTTTTCTCCTTCTGAATGTGTTATAGATTGATGTCTGACCAAGCTTTTAAGTAAATCGCTTCTATCTTCAAACGTTTGCCATAATAAATCCATTGTGTTTCAGCCCCTTTAAAATAGTTCTTGAATCATTCTTTCTAATCTATTCAGTCCTTCTTCAAGTGCTTCTAAATTGTAAGCATATGAAATTCTAATATAGCCTTTGCCAATATGAGTGAAAGCTGAACCAGGTACAATCGCGACGTGGTAATCTTCAAGAGCTTTCATACAGAATTCATAATCATCCATTCCGAAATGTGAAATTTGCGGAAAAATATAAAATGCACCTTGAGGTTTTTCATTTAATTTAAAGCCGATATCAATCAGTCGCTTATAGACATAATCTCTACGTTCTATGTACGCTTTATTCATTTCTTTAGGTGAATCAATTGCATTTGTTAATGCTTCAATTGCAGCATATTGGCTCGGTACATTTGCACAGATACAATTATAGGCATGTACAAATGTTAATTGTTTCATAACATATTGTGGTCCTAATAAAAAGCCAATTCTAAGTCCTGTCATTGAATGAGACTTACTTAAGCCACCTAGTAAAATACATTGATCTTTGATTGCGTCATATGAAGCGAAAGATGTATGGGTTTGATTAAATGTATTCTCAGCATAAATCTCATCGCTGACTATATAAATAGGGTAGTCTTTAAATACATCAACAAGTGCTTCTACTTCTTGTTGATTCAGCGTAATACCAGTAGGGTTATTAGGATAATTCAGCAAGATAGCTTTCGTCTTATCAGTAATATGAGATTTAACTAATTCAGGTGTTATTTTAAGGCCAGTTTGGGTAGTATCTATGTATATAGGTTTAGCGCCTAACAATTCGATAAGGGGGACATACCCAGCATATACTGGTGAAGGAATTAATACTTCATCGCCATGTTCAAGAATCCCTCTTAATGTCGTGTCTAACGCTTCGCTTGCACCATTAGTGATGAGGATTTCATCTGTTTTAAATGAAGCATTGAAGCGATTTTTATAATATTGTGCAACGATTTTTCTCAATTCTGGTAAACCAGCATTATGGGAATAAGATGTAAAGTTATGATCAATTGCATCTTTCATTGCTTCTTTAACACTTGTTGGTACAGGAAAGTCGGGTTGACCAACTGTTAAGTTAATCACATCATCAATTTCAGGTATACGGTTAGATATCGCTCTAATACCAGACACTTGAAGTTGAGATGCAAATTTATTTAATGGTAATTGCATTTTTTTCACCTCTTCAAAACGATAGTTTAATTATAACTTTAAAAAGCATACAAATAAATGAATATAGCAAAAATTTAGAAAACGTATTACAATAAGGGAAACATTACAATAATAGGGGATGTTTATATGGTGAATTTAGCTAATATGAATCAACGATTAAAGTTACTACTATCTTTAAATATTTTTGATTGGTTACCACATCCAACGTTTGTATTGATACAAAATAATGATGAACAATGGATGGTTTCATTTGAAGAAGATTCAATACATATTTGTAGAGCAGAAGCTCAATTACCACATTTTCATCGATATTATTTCGGGCAAGATAATCGACTTATTAAGAATGCGCAATTTCATATCAAATTTAAAGTGAAAGAAGAACTATCATTAGACGAAAGAAAATTTGTTTCTGATTTTATGCAACCAACGTCTAAAAAAGAGAATCCAATATTATTTATTCAGTCAGATACACCGTATACGCAAGAGTGGGTAGATTATTTAACATACTTATTAAGTGCGAGCTATGAAGTATTAGAGAATCTTTATAATAACAATCATGAGTTAGCGCCCATTACACATAAACATGTTCAAATACCAGCATATTTATTGAATAGTGAAGATAAATTTATAGGCACGATATCTTATGCAACATTAATTAGATAAACAAAAAAGCCAATCCTTAAGTTAAGTACTCAATGGATTGGCTTTTCTATATTTATTTTTTCTTTTTTGGTGGCTTTTTAATGTTAACAACGGGATTAGCGTAATGTCTTACAAGATCGCTACTGAAGAAGTAAACAATAGCAATTGTTATAAGAATGATTGCAACCCAAACATAAGGTTGGTCTAATAACATTCTATCCCATTCTTTTGAACGGAATAGACCTACGAAAAGTCCGTGTAGTAAATAAATAAACATTGTTCTTGAACCAATATAAGTTAATGGTAATTTACGTTCTGGTATTAAGTTTAAGAAACTAAATGTTGAAACGAAAATGACGACATATATAAATAATCTTTTTAATGCACTATAAACGTCTACATCGCCTTCAAGTGCAGAGTATGGTTTGCTACCAAATAACCATTCAAAGTTATAATCAGTAAGTAAATAAGCGATGAAAATAACAATTAAACTAATGGAAGATAACCAAATATGCTTTTTATTTCTTAAAATTAATGACTGTTCTTTATTGATGTAATAGCCTAATAGGAAAATTGGGAAGAATACAAATGTTCTTGATAGACTAAGTTTTGCATTAATAAAGTCAAAGTAACCAACAACTAAACCTAATAATATTGCTACTGTAAATGTGATATATGGATTGAAGTTTCTCACAAAGTGCAAAATAATATGCCATGAGAATAAACTTACTAAGAACCACATTGCCCATTGTGGATCGAAGGGACTAATATTTAATGTATCGTCTCTATCAATATAGTAGTAATATAAACCATAAAATAATTGGAATATTAAATAAGGTAGTAAGAGTTTGATTGTAATTTTTTTTATGTAACCTGGTTTTCCTACACCTTTAGCAAAGAATCCTGATATCAGTACGAATGCTGGCATATGGAAACTATAAATAAACATATATAGTGCTTTGAAAATATGACTTTCATTAACATAAGATCTTGTTAAATGACCGAATACAACTAACACAATTAAGAAAAATCGTGCGTTATCAAAATAATGGTCTCTTTCTTTTTCGTTTGCCATGAAAAGTGCTCCCCTAAAACGATAATCTACAAATTACTTGAAATGTAGATTATAAATTAAATTTTTCAAAAGTACAAATAATTTTATTTCGTTAACACTATAAAATCAAACCAATGCCTTATTAAAGGCATTGGTTTTTACTTTAATATTATGCTTTATATTGGTCGACATCGTAATATTGACCGTCTGTTTGAATCTGTTGATAGAAGTCGCTAATTCGTTTTGCATTAGACTTAGCGAAGTCTATACCTGTTGCATATTGATGAACCCCAGGATTTTGTGGATTAAATCTCATTTTATAAAGTGTGTTTTGTCCTGATTTAATGTAATTATTAGCTATAAATTGAGCACCACCTAGGATTGCTTTTTCAGGTGTGTTCCATCCTGCTTGTTGAGCATATTTAATACCGCCGTATAATGCATTTTTATCAATAGCGCCAACACCAAACATATTATAATATTTTGTTTGTGCATTTAAATCAACATTACCATTTTGGTCAATTGCTCCACCGTTAGCTAAATCACTTGTACCGTTACCAGTTTCTAATAATGCATGTGAAATTAAATAAATTTCATTAATACCTACTGCTTTTGCAGCTTGGCTAAAGGCACTACCTTGATTTTCAAGAATTCCTTTTCCACGTAACAAGTCATTTAGTTTAGTTACTGAAATATTTTGAGATTTGTTTAAGTCTAAAAATTGATATTTTTGAACTGGATCGTTTACATACTTACTTGTATCCATTGCATCTTTAACTTCAGCTCTAGTAGCATTTCTAATACCACTTGCTAATACTTTTTTAGGTTCAGAACCATTTCTTAATGCCATTTGAATATCAACAGCTTGATCTAACGTGTATGGGCTAGTTGAAATATTTGTTGATTCTGTAGCGAGTTGTAAATACTTAGCGTTAATCCATACAGTTTTACCATTTAATAAACCTTTATACCATAATTCATTACCAACTTTTTGAGATGTAATCACTTTAAAGTATGAATATTGATAGTTTTGTAATGAACCGAGTAATGTCTTTTTAGATACTGAAGGTTCACTATAGAAATATCCACTGTTATCAAAAATTAAGTAGTTTTGATAATTCTCTTTTAAGACAATAGGTTGATTGTTAACAGCACTTGATTTTATAGCATTAGTCTTTTTAGGTTGAGCAACAGTTGGTTTATTAACAACTTTTGGTTGTGTTGTTACTTTTTGCAATTGAATGTCTTTAGCATTTACCCATCCTAATGGAATAGCATTATTATCTTGAAGTAGATAATATGTTTGATTGTTATAAGTTGATTGTTTACCAATCTTGAATGTTTTTCCTGCTTTGTTGATGGCAGGTACAGTTTTTTGATCATATACAGAAGTATATACACCAGAAATATTTTTATTAACTTTACCTAAATAGTTAACACGAACTGTTTTAGCAACTGCGTTTGCCTTTGTTGTCTTATAAGCAACAGGTTTCGGAGTTGCTTTAGGTTTTGCAGTGTTAGAAGCAACAGGTTTAGAAGTTGCCTTAGGTTTCGCAGTGTTAGAAGCAACAGGTTTAGGAGTTGCCTTAGGTTTTACAGTATTAGAAGCAACAGGTTTAGAAGTTGCCTTAGGTTTCGCAGTGTTAGAAGCAACAGGCTTAGGAGTTGCTTTAGGTTTCGCAGTGTTAGAAGCAACAGGTTTCGGAGTTGCTTTAGGTTTTACATTCTTAGAAGCAACAGGTTTAGGAGTTGCTTTAGTATTATTTTGCAGTTGAATATCACTAGATTTCACCCAACCTAAAGGTGTACCGTTATTATCTTGTAATAAATAATATACTTGGTTGTTATAGTTAGATTGTTTACCGATATTAAATGTTTTACCTACTTTGTTAGCAGCTGATTTTGTTTTAGTATCATAAACTGAACTATAGACACCTGATGCATTTGTATTAACTTTACCTTTATAGTTAACAACTACTGTTTTAGCAGGACTCGCTACAGGAGTAGTCGTTTTAGGTTTAGAAACTACAGGTGTAGAAGTCTTAGGTTTAGACGTTACAGGCGTAGTCGTTTTAGGCTTAGAAACTACAGGCGTAGAAGTCTTAGGTTTAGACGTTACAGGTGTAGTAGGTTGAGTTGCGCTACCTGTTTTATATAAATATTTTTCTCTCACTAAATCTACAAGCTCATTGAAAGTATAATTATTTTCTGCAAACCAACCATATGGATCACTATGATCTGTGCCGCCTAAATATCTTGAAACGGCATCATGAGACCATAAAGTACCAGTACCATCATTTTCAGCACTATCAAATGGTAAGCCATAATATGATAAGTTTGTTGCGATATAATCTGCATAATTGTTAATAGAGCGAGCAAAACGATCTCCGCCATAAACACGAACTAATTCAACATGTATAAATCGTTCATTTGCGACACCACCAGCACCCCAAGCTAAGTAATCAGTTGGCGCAACTTCAATAATATTATTATCATCTACAAAAGCATGTACAAAAGCACTTTCGTAGTTGTTTTTCATATATGCAATTTCACCTTGAATTGTTGAATTAGGATTTGCAGTTTCATGTGCAATAATTCCTTCAGGTTTACCAACACCATTACGATATGGAATTTTAGGAATATGACTTGAAAAATCTTCAACATATGTCGGCACTGTATAATTATTATTTCTAATTTGACTATTAATTGATGAACTTACTGTAGGACTATAAGAACTAGTAGTAGCTACTGCTTTTTTAACAACAGGCGCACTACTTACAGATCTAAATGCAAAAGTGCTAACTCGTGGTTGAACACTAGCAGTTTCTAATTGAACTTTGTCGTTTTGAGTACTAGTAGCCGCTTCAGTATTTTGAGCATCATTAGTAGAAGTAGGCTGAGTTGAATCTTCAGAAACTTCTTCGTTGTTCGCAACTTCAGTATTACCTTCAGTAGACGTTACATCTGTGTTTTGCTCTTCCTCGTTAGAAGTAGGCTGAACTGAGTCATCAGAAACTTCTTCGTTGTTTGAAACTTCAGCATTATCTTCAGTAGTAGCTACATCAGAATTTTGCTCTTCTTCGTTAGAAGTAGGTTGAGTTGAATTTTCAGAAACCTCTTCGTTGTTTGAAACTTCAGAGTTATCTTCAGTAGAAGCTACTTCAGAGTCTTGTTTTTCTTCGTTAGAAGTAGGTTGAACTGAGTCATCAGAAACTTCTTCATTATTAGTAGCTTCAGAGTTATCTTCAGTAGACGTTACATTAGTGTTTTGGTCTTCTTCGTTAGAAGCAGTTTGTGCTGTATCTTCAGAAACCTCTTCAATGTTTGTAACTTCAGTATTATCTTCAGAAGAAGCTACTTCAGAGTTTTGCTCTTCTTCGTTAGAAGTAGGTTGAGTTGAATCTTCAGAAACTTCTTCGTTGTTTGAAACTTCAGCATTATCTTCAGTAGACGTTACATTAGTGTTTTGCTCTTCTTCGTTAGAAGTAGGTTGAACTGAGTCATCAAAAACGTCTTCGTTGTTTGAAACTTCAGCATTATCTTCAGTAGAAGCTACATCAGAATTTTGCTCTTCTTCATTAGAAGTAGGTTGTACTGATTCAACAGCTGTATTTTCCACTTCTTGTTTTGGTTCATCAATGATAGAAGGATCTTTATATTCTTTCGTACCTGAAACGTTTAAAGATTGGCTTTTTAATTCTTTTTGTTCATCTTGAATTTGACTAGCATTATCGTGTTGTTCAATGATGTTTTTATTTTCTTTGTTTGTTGTTTGTTCTTCTGCATTAACTTGATGTGTTACAAGCGTAGTACCTGCTAATGTCATTGCTACAAGTGCGGGGGTTTTGTAATAGAATTTTTTATCCATAAACAATCTCCTTTTGTATAGGTATTTATTTATAAACAGTATAAGGCTTTTTAATATTAAAAGATGAACTTTTTATGAAATGTAATGTAACTTTAATATTTGAGATATTAATAATTTATCTAAAATGTTAGTTTCATAAAATAGTGAGGAATGTTTTCTTCTAAGAATTCTTCGCCTTCAGTTTTATAACCTAATTTTTCATAGAAACCTTTAGCGTGAGATTGTCCATTAAGTACAGTACCCTTGTATCCATCTTCACTAGCTTTTTCGTTAATAAAATTCATTACATCTTTGCCGTAACCAAATTTTCTATAAGGTTTTAAAACAGCAACTCTTTCTACTTTCGCATATCCATCTTTATAATTTCTAAAACGACCTACCGCAGCTGGTTTATCATCGTGATATAGAACAACATGCTTTGAAACATTTTCAAATTCATCTATCTCTGCATCTATAGAAACACCTTGTTCCTCAACGAAGACAGTTTTTCTAATATTTAATCCATCTTGTATATCTTTTTCGCTTTCTGCTATTTTAATCATCATGATACCTCCATAGTTTTTATTCAATTTATTATACATTATGATTATTCTAATTGATGTAGTAAATAAAAAACTCAATAAATAACAAATATTTTGTAAAAAGAACTTGTATTTATCAAGATTGACTAAACAAGATAAATAGAGCCGTTGTATTTATCAAGACTGCCCAAACAAGATAAATATGGACGCTGTATTTATCAAGATTGACTAAACAAGATAAATAGAGGCATTGTATTTATCAAGACTGAGCAAACAAGATAAATAGGGACGTTGTATTTATCAAGATTGCCCAAACAAGCAACATAGAAGCCCCGTATATTGCAAGACTACTCAAACTAGCAACATAGATCACTCGTATATTGCAAGACAATCCAATCTAGCAACATTCACACTATATTTTCACAATAAGTCCATCTTATTTCTGTCCACACAAAAAAGCTGAACCACTTTATACGGTTCAGCTTTTAATTTATATAGTTTGTACTGCTTGTCTTCTAACGATTGCGGTATATTGCCAGAATAATCTTAATTGGTGAATGCTCCAATTTGTCATACCCATTGTATATCCGCTTGGTGTAAATATTTGAATTTGGCTTGTTTCTAGTGCTGCTGCTACTAGATATTGTAAATGAACACTTAATGATTTCATTTCTTCTGTTAAGCCTGTTTCTGTATATACCCATGAAAAAGGTAGGGGGTTATCAAAGATATTGATAACGTTAAATATTTCTGGGATGGCAATGATGTAACAAGCGCCATCTACAATTGGATCGTTATTTGCTTGATTATAGTATAGTAATAACGCTTCATAATTCTCATGATGTTCGTGATTAACATAGTATAAATTTTGTCTGAAGTGAGACAAATCTCCAGAATGAATGATTTGATTTTCAAGAGCATCAAACATTGTATTGATTTGTTCATATTTTTCATATGTTTTACGTTGAATCATAATTTGCCTCCTTTCCTAGTAAACTTCTGGACCAGGTTGTTGAGCGCTTAGATCTGGTGCTTGACCACTTTGATCTGGTGTTGGTTGTTGTGGTGTTTCTTGTGATGGTACTTCTTCTGTAGGTGTTTGTTGTACAGGTTGTTCTACAGGCTGTTCGGATGGTTGCTCAGACGGTTGTTCAGTCTGCTGCTCGGTTGTTTCTTCAGTATCAGGTTCTATAGCTGGTTCAACTGTTTCAGCTGAATCGTTGTCACCTGATGTGCTTCCACTCTTTAGACTTTTCTTAGATACTTCGATATAAGGTGTTAAATCACCATACGCTTGAATCATAAGATAATTCATCAATTCTGTTTTCTTAGTCTTAGGTAAGTTTAAGTCTTTTCTAAGTTTATTAGAAAGTTCTAATAAATTATCTAAGTCAGGATTGAAGAAGTAAACACCATTGAAATTAGCATCAGTTCCTGTAATTTGTTCTGTTTTAATTTTTACTTTACTTGATGAATAAGTCGTTGCTAAGTTTTGAATATCTTCAAATGAGAAATTGTGTTTCGCATTTTTACCAACGATTTTAACTAAGTCATCTAATTTATTAATAGAATTTGTTTCTTGAGCTTTTTTGATAATGGCTTTAATCATTTCCATTTGACGTTTACCACGCTCTAAATCTGAATCTTGTTTTCTTGAACGAACAACTGCAAGTGCTTCGTCACCAGATAAATTACGTTTACCTTTTTTAACTTTAATACGTCCTTTATCTTCTGTGTTTGGCTCGTTTAAATCAAATGGTACATTATACTCAATACCACCAAGCTCATCTACAACTTCAACAAAAGCTTCCATATTAATTCTTGCATAGTAATCTACTGGAACGTTTAAAGTACTTTCAACACTTTCCATTGAACCTTCTGGCCCATCTATTGCATGAGCGTGCGTGATTTTATCATAATATTTTACGGCTGGTATATAACTTAATGTATCACGTGGAATACTAACCATACGTATTTGCTTTTTATCTCTATTAAATGTTGTATAAATCATAGCATCCGTACGAGATTGGTTAGCTTTTTGACCACCTTCACGTCTTGATGTACTATCATCTACACCTAAAAATAATACCGACACATGATCTAAACTAGGATCTACTGGCTTATCTCTTAAAGATGATTTGCTTTTTTTAGAATCAAGAAATGAATCATTAATCGCACCTTTAGTTTCAAGATAAAGCATGAGTCCAAATACTACGGGTAGAATCATGAGTACTATTGACATCAAAAGTAAACCTATTTTTGCAAATCTTTTCATATTATATATTTACCCTTCTATTCGTATTGTGTTTTGAAATATCTATTTTTGCATATTATACATCATATATGATTATACAAGTAAAATTCAACAATTTAAATGAATTATGTGTACTACTTATCAAATATAGAATGTAAATTTGTTGTAAAATTTATGGAAATGGTGTAAATTATAGTGAAGAATGAGAGGTGAGACAAATGGCAAAAGTACTAGAAAAAGATTTAAATAGTATAAGTGAACAAATAGAGTTAAACAGAGAGAATTCGTATGACGTGATTAAGCCTCCAACCGTTAATGTTCTAGGTTTGCCATTTGCAAACCTGACGGCGAATGAAATGGTAGAACGTATTAAGTATTTTGTAAATCAGGAAACGAAAGACAATTTATTTATTGTAACAGCTAATCCTGAAATTGCACATTATGCTTATAGCAATAATCACTATCAACGACGTATTAAACATGCAGATTACATTGTACCAGATGGTATTGGTATTGTTAAAGCAGCTAAATATTTAAATACGCCATTAAAAGAACGTGTTCCGGGAATAGAGTTAATGGAAGAAATGTTGAATATTGCTAACGCAAGTAGTAAGAGAGTATTCTTATTAGGTTCTTCTAAAGAAGGCGTTAAAGCAACTCGCAAAATTTTAGAAGAACAATATCCAAATATTACGTTTGATCATAAACATGGCTATAAACATGTATTAGATTATAAAGTAACTAAGAAAATCAAGAAATTTAATCCAGACTTTATTTTTGCGGCAATGGGTTTTCCTAAACAAGAAGATTGGATTTATTATAACCGTCATCACTTTGAGCATACAGTAATGATGGGGGTAGGCGGCTCATTTGATGTCATAAGCGGAAATGTTAAACGTGCACCAAAAATGTTTATTAAACTTAATTTAGAGTGGTTATATAGAATTATAACTGATTTAAAACGTGTGAATAGAGCACTTAAAATTCCACTGTTTTTAAAAGAAGTTCAATTCCAAAAATCGTGTACACCTAAAAAGAATAAATATGATTATATGAAGAATAGATAATTTAGAAACATCTTAATGTTGAAATTTAACATTAAGGTGTTTTTTTATGAAGAATTTTATCTATTCAATTGTTAACTAAATGATATGATAAAGGTAACAATAAAAGTAGGTGGTATGATCATGCAAGTACTGGAACTTATAAATCAACAATTAAATACAAAAGCAGATAAAATTGCCATGTATATTGATGAGATGCATTTATCTTATAACGATTTATTGATAGAATCTGAAAAAATTGCCACAACGTTAAAACAATATCCAAAACATATCATGATTGGTATTTCAATGAAAAATCCACTTCAGTTTATAAAATGGTATATTGCAGCTTTAAAGTGTGAACTTATACCGTGCGTCCTAGATCCTTATATAGCTGAAGAGAAAAAGTATGAATTAATAAGGTTATATCATATTCCGTTATTAGTAGATGACAGCAATAAGGTAACATATCGACAAATAGAAAATAATACGGTATTACCTCAAGATATCTTACATATTGGATTTACTTCTGGGACGACAGGTATTCCTAAAGCATATATGAGGAATCATCAATCTTGGATTCAATCATTTAAATATAATGAAGACTTACTCAATGGTCATACAGACATTATTATAGCACCGGGACCACATGCACATTCTTTAACACTATACGCTATGATTTATGCATTATGTACAGGTAGAACATTTATTGGCCAAAAGAAATTTAATACGCAAATACTAGATAAATTAATCAATATATTTAGTAAAAATCAAACGATGTTTATTGTGCCTACAATGCTATATAGTTTATTGAATCATAACGTTCATTTAATGAATGTTTCGAGCATTTTTTCATCAGGTGCAAAATTATCTACACAAATATTTGAAAAATTTAAATATAAGTATCCTGATATTGATTTAATTGAATTCTTTGGAAGCTCTGAAGCGAGCTTTATTAGTTACAATATTAATGGACAAGCAGATTCAGAATCTGTAGGTAAACTATTTCCTTCTGTACAAGTTCAAATTAAAGACAAAGATGAAAATAATATAGGCAGGTTATATGTCAAAAGTGACATGATATTTAGTGGTTATTTGAATGAAGAAGTCCACGATGAGTGGATTAAAATAGGCGATTGGGCATCAATTTCTGCAGACCAAGAACTACGCTTATATGGACGAGAAAGTGACCGTTTAATTATTGGTGGTAAAAACGTATATCCAGAGATTATTGAGCAAAAATTATTAAATCTAGATATTGTTGATGAGGCAATTATTATAAGTAAGCAACATAATAAATTTGGAGAAATAGCAATTTTATTATATAAAGGTAAAGATCATTTGCAATATATAAGCATGAAAGAGTATTTATTAGCATGTGGGTTAAGTCGTTATGAAATACCATCTCGAATGGTACGAGTTAATAAGATGAAATATACAGCTAGTGGAAAGATAGCAAGATATAAGATGAAATCTATTTATGAATTAGGAGGAGAAGCATGGAACCAGTTATTGTAGCTGCAAAACGAACGCCATTTGGTAAATATGGCGGCATTTTTAAACAGTTAGAACCCGAATTACTCTTGAAACCTTTATATGAATATTTGTTAGCTGATCATGCTGAAGCACTTGAACATTTAAGTGAAGTTGTTCTAGGGAACGTAGTAGGCAATGGAGGAAATATCGCTAGAAAGTCTTTGCTAGAAGCAGGTTTACCAGTTGATATTCCTGGTGCCACAATAGATAGGCAATGTGGTGCAGGATTAGAAGCGGTCACTTATGCTTGTAGAATGATCCAAGCAGGTGCTGGTGAAGTTTATATTGCTGGTGGTGTTGAAAGTACAAGTCGAGCACCTTGGAAAATCAAAAGACCACAATCAGTTTATGACGCACCAGAATTTTTTGAGCGTGCTTCATTTGCACCAGATGGAGAAGACCCTTCAATGATTGAAGCGGCTGAAAATGTTGCGCAAGTATATCAAATCTCTAGAGAAAGCCAGGACGAATTTGCATATAACAGTCATCAAAAGACAATAAAAGCTATGGAAAGAGGTTATTTATCAAATGAAATTTATCCGATTAAAGTAAGGAATGAATGGATCCAACATGATGAAGGTGTTAAACCTAAATTAACTTTAAGAACGTTATCACGTTTAAAACCACTTATTAAAGATGGGACTGTAACAGTAGGTAATAGTTGCATGAAAAATGACGGTGGGGTATTACTTTTAATTATGAGTACAGAAAAGGCGACTGCTTTAGGTTATCGCGAAGGACTGGAATTTATCGATAGTTCAGTAAAAGGTGTAGATCCTAGATTACTAGGTATAGGTCCAGTACCTGCTGTTGAAAGTTTATTAAAGAAATCACATTTAACAATGAACGATATTGACGGTGTTGAATTTAATGAAGCATTTAGTTCTCAAGTTCTTGCTTCAAAAGATATGTTAAATATTCCAGACGATAAATTTAATTTGTATGGTGGCGCATTAGCTATTGGACATCCATATGGAGCTAGTGGTGCTAGCCTCGTTACGCGTTTATATCATATGAAAGAAATTGAGACATCGATAGCAACAATGGGAATAGGAGGCGGCATGGGACATGCAACATTATTTAGAAGATGGAATCGAAATAATTGACGTCATTTTCAACAAAGAAGATGTTGAAGCATATAAAAAAATACTTCCTATAAAAAAGAATAACTGCGCTGTGCCAGTATTGTATTTAGCAAGTTTATGGCCGGAATTTTCAATGTTTGAGCGTTTTTTAGAAAAAGAGATTTACTTAAAAGAAACATCAGTTGATAAGCTTAAAGCAATAGATGTTGATACAATTTATAAAGCAAAATTAAAAAATGAGAAAATAAAAAAAGTAAAGTCGTTTACGATTTACGAATTTAGTTTGACGATTACAAGTGGAGATAACATATACACTCGACTCAAGCAAACATTCGTTGGAAAGTGAGGTATAGTATGAAATTTGATATTAGTCTTGTTAACAAATATTTAACTATTATTCATGATTCAAATCCAATCCATCAAGAAATTGTACCTGGCCAACTTGTATGTGAATGGTTGTTAGAAGATGTTGAGTGGCAACATTATACTGTGAAATACAAAAATCCAGTTTATATAGATGAAATATTAGAAAAAGTACTTCAAGATAATAGGATTAAATGTATTAATCCACAAGGGATAGTAAAGATTATTGTTGAAAAGCAATAAATTAAATGTAAGATTTATCCAACAAAAGTTTAGTTATAAAAAGAATATATAATTATTTTACAATTAATTTAAAATCATGTAATCTTCATAAGTGACAAAAAATTAAGAGTTGGAGTACTTATGAATAGAAAACATGAAATTACATATGCAAGGGCAATATTTTGCTTAATTATAGTAGCAGTGCATATATTATCAAATTATTTGAGAGACGTAGAATTACAAGATCATAATCGCATGATTGTATTAACATTCCAAATATTAATTTTGTTTGCAACGCCGTGCTTTATTATTTTGTCAGAATCACTGATTTCAATGGTTTATAAAGATAAATTACCGAAAAACTTTCTAGTCAAGCGCTTTAAATATATTATGATTCCTTACTTTTCAATTGGAACATTTTATGTGTATACAAAGTATAAAGTAGATGCAAATGAAGAAACATTCTGGCAGTTGTTTAAAGAAAATTTATTAATTGGGAATTGGTATGGTTGGTTTGTCATTGTCATATTCCAATTTTATATTCTACATTTAATGTTCCATAAAGCATTAAGTAAAGCTAATCCGGTTGTTATGCTGGTTATCAGCTTTGCAATCAGTCTCGCACATTCTTATTTAATGTATGATAATGATACGTATACGAATTGGTGGAATGAATTTTACCCGTTATTCCATAGAACGAATATTCTTTATTGGTTATTCTATTTTGTATTTGGGTTTTACTTAGGTAGATACTACAATGAAGTTCTATCGTTTATGGAGAAGAAGTTTACGTGGTTAGTAGGAAGTTTAAGTGCGGTGACTCTTTTAGTTATTTATTCAATTCATCAAAATGATGTAACAGTCGTTCAATCTAACCGTTATGATATTTTAATATATTCAGCATTAGCGTTTATATTTATCTTGGTTATTTCTAAAAAGCTGTCTAACTTTAATATAAGCTTTCTATATTTTATTGGTGAAATATCATTCTTTATTTACTTAACACATAAAATTATGGTCTATTACATGGCAAAATATACATTTCATTTTATAGATCAATTCTTTATGTATAATATTGCAACGTATATCTTTGCTTTATCTTTAAGTGTAGGCTTAGCAGTTGTTCTGTCATTTATACCACTTTCTAGATTTATAATTGGTAGAAATTCTATTAACGCAATGATAAAAGGGAATTATAGAGTAGAGTAAAAAAGCACGTCACCTTCATTGATAAAGGTGACGTGCTTTCTGTTATTTGAAATAAAAACGTGTAGCATCTAATTCGTCTTTAAAAGCTTTTTTATCTTTTGCTGACTTTTTATTGAACTCTTTTAAGAATGCTTGGTATTTTGGAAGTACATCTTCAGTAGAGCCAAATTCTTTTAATTTGCCGCCTTCAATCCAAGCTATTTTTGTACAAAAATCTTTAACTTGACCTATATTATGACTAACAAAGAAAATAGTCTTGCCAGCTTCTTTAAATTGATTCATTTTGTCTAAACTTTTTTTAGTAAATGTTTGGTCACCTACAGATAATGCTTCATCAATTACAAGAATATCTGGATCGACAGTTACATTGATTGCGAAACCTAATTTAGATTTCATACCGCTTGAATATTTCTTGACAGGTTGATATATAAATTCACCTAATTCAGAGAATTCGATAATTTGAGGTGTAAGTTCTTTAATTTGTTTTTTAGAGAAACCAAGTAATAACATCTTGTATTCGATATTATCTATACCGTTTAGTTGCGTGTTTAAACCAGAGTTAATTGCAATAACGTTAACATCACCGTGGCGTTCAATTATACCGTCTGTTGGTTGTAGTGAGCCGCCGATAATATTACTTAATGTTGATTTTCCTGATCCGTTAATACCCACTAAACCGATAATATCGCCTTCGTAAGCAGTAAATGATATATCATTAAGCGCTAAAAATCTTTGTGATTGATGCTTTGGTAAAAAAACATCTTTTAATCTCTCTTTGTTATTACGGAAAATTTTATATTCTTTTGTTAAATTATTAATGATAACTGATTCTTTCATATGTACTTCATTCCTTATAATTATTAACATTTCTATTATGCATTATTTTATGAGTTTAGTAAATTTATTGTAAATTCTGTTAGAATCATGTAAATTATATATGTTCTATAATTATGAGATTAACCTAAAGTTTAATATATCATCTATGCTCATTTGATGCTATATTAAAGATTAAGTTATAAATGTCTTAGCGAGAGAGTGATATTCATGCATGCTGTTTTTACAGTAATAAAAGAGCACGTCAAAAACTTTTATTTGATTCAAAGATTAGCACAATTCCAATTAAAAATTTCGAATCATGATAATTATTTAGGATTAGCGTGGGAACTTATTAATCCTATACTACAAATATTTGTATATTGGTTTGCATTTGGTTTTGGTATAAGGCAGAATGACCCAGTACATGGTGTACCGTTTATCTTATATTTATTAGTTGGTATTAGTATGTGGTTCTTTGTAAACCAAGGTATACTTGAAGGGACTAAATCAATAGGTACTAAGTTTAATCAAGTAGCAAAAATGAATTTCCCTTTATCTGCAATACCCGCATATATTTTAACAAGTAGATTTTATGGTCATATTATTTTAGTTTTAATTATTATTTTATTATGTATGCCTGCCGGTATTATACCTTCGATTTATATTTTGCAATTATTCATATACTTACCTTTAGTGTATTTATTTGCATTTTCTGTTTCGTTATTAACATCGACTTTAGGTGTCATTATTCGAGATACACAAATGGCAATGCAAGCTATTTTGAGAATGCTATTTTACATGTCACCAATTCTTTGGGTACCTGATAAAGGTTCAGTGATTGAAATGATTATGAAATTAAATCCAGTATTCTTCTTTGCAGAAGGGTACAGAGCAGCAATATTATATAATAATTGGTACTTCATAGAACATTGGCAATTATTACTTTATAATTTATGTGTAACAGTGTTATTCTTTGTTGTAGGTGCAATATTACATGTTAGATTTAGACAAAGATTTGCTGACTTTATTTAAAATGATTAATAAATGATAAGGCTGAGACATTAATGATTGTCTCAGCCTTTATCTCAATATATAGCTGCTTTTGGTCAATTTTTACTTTAGTAAATTTTATATAAGGAAGTGTCATTGTGGTAAGAAGCATAATTAAACAAGTCTACCTTTCTATTATTTTTATATTTAATAAATTATTTAAAAGTAATGTGAAACGTAAAAATGTCGTGGTGTTTATGACATTTAAAGAAGATGTGTTACCTGTTATTGAAGCATTAAAGAAAGAAGAATATTATATTACGGTAATTGCGCATCCGAAGTGGATTGATTTTTTGAATGATATAGATGTAGATAAAGTGATAAACTTAAGTAATAAATATGTCTTACAACAGATTAAAGCAATTAAAAGCAGTAAAATAATAATTATCGATACATATTATTTATTATTAGGCAGTATCAGCAAAACGCCAGAACAAAAAGTTATACAAACTTGGCATGCTGCTGGTGCTTTGAAGAAATTTGGTTTAGAAGATAAAAGTATTAATCTTGAGGATAAACAACAGATAAAAAATTACTTATCTGTTTATCATTTTACAGATTATTATCTAGTCAGTTCAGATATTATGAAAGATGTCTTTATTAAAAGTTTAGATGCCGAGCCCGATCAAATATTACCATTTGGCTTACCAAGGTTAGACCAATATAAAGATAAACATGAGTATCCTATTAAATCCAAAAAAATAGCTTTATATGTTCCTACTTATAGAGATTATACAAATGAAATTCATATGATAGATAAACAGAAATTTGAAAAAATGTGCCCTGAATACGAACTCGTGACTAAATTACATCCAAGCATTACTTCACATGATTCAGATTCGAGAGATATACAAGATCTAGTTGAAATGGCAGAAATCATCATTACAGATTACAGTTCATTAAGTATTGAAGCCGCACTTTTAAATAAAACGATTATTTTCTATAGTTATGATGAATCAAAGTATGATGAAATGAGAGGACTTAATCAATACTATTATGAAATGACGAAAGAGAACAAAGCTTATGATTTAGAAACACTTTATAAACTTGTGAATCTAAATAGAATTAATAATGAAATTAAACCTATGTGGCATCAATATACAAACTTCGATGCAACTGGGAAGTTAGTTGATTTTATAAACAAAGGAGCTTAACGATATGGAAGTAAGTGTCATCATCCCTATTTATAATGCAGAAAAAACAATAGAGCAAACCATTAAATCAATTAAAAGTCATTATGAGCATGAAATTATTTGTATTAATGATGGATCTAAAGATAATAGTGCAGATGTAATTAGCAAAATTAATAATCCTAATATTGTACTTGTGAATCGAGAAAATAAAGGTGCTGCGGCAACGAGGAATGAAGGCATTAGTATCGCAAAAGGTAAATATATTATGTTTTGTGATGCAGATGATAAATTAGGTGAAGGTATTATCGACAAGATGGTTGAAGCGATAAAAAGGAATGATACAGATATCGTGGTTGGTAAGGTTTCTCATTTAATTGGTGATCAGATTAGGCCGATTCAAACATACAATGATTTAAAAGCTGTAGATCATACAATATTAAACTTAACACCAGAAGTTACCCAATCAATAGGACCGTATGGTAAACTGTACAAACATGACGTATTAGAAAATATTAGATTCGATGAAGATATTACTTTTTGTGAAGAGCATACCTTTAATTTGAAAGCTTGGTCAAAGAGTCGTATTACAATATTAGATGATTCAGCGTACTTGTATAATATAGGTATTGAAGACTCAATAGTAGCGACAAGTTACAAAAATATTGAAAAATATTTAAATGATGCCATTGAAGTTAGAAAAAGAACTTTGGACATTTTAAGTGATTTAAAAGAAAAAGTGAGTAACTATTATAGTTATAGAATGGATTATCTTATTATTTACTTTTTAATTCGAAATAATTTTATGAAAGTAGATAACTTAAATCATGTTATAGATCCAGCAATTAACTATTTAAAAGTCGTTCAACCACTTCAAACGAATAGTGTGAAAGATTTAAAAGAACTCGTATTGACAATTGCTGCGACTTACAATTTTCAAAGATTTAAAGAAGTGGCAAGTAATTTAGATATGCAAATTGATAAAAAAACTTATCGTTCTTATAAACTCAAACTATTTAAACTTAAGACAAAAATGAATTTAAGAAATATAAGAAATAAAAGCAAGAAAATATCTCATTAAATTATAAAAAATAAAAAATACTAACTGCCTTAAATGGTTGTTAGTATTTTTTATTTATTTTCATATATTAATTTCTAGTATCGAATCAATATTTCTGTTTATTAATTAAATATACATAAACTTTACAATAGTTAATTGTTTGATATAATTTACAATTGCATATCAAATTAAATTAAAATGGAGTTAAAATATGGATAAAAATATAATTGATATTGAAAGAAAGTTTAGGCCAGAAATTGAAGGCCTAAGGATTGTTGCAGCTTTATTAGTCGCTATATACCATATTTGGTTTGGTAAAGTATCTGGTGGGGTAGATGTTTTCTTTGTTGTATCAGGATTTCTGATTACAACATCAATCATATCTACAATCAATAAAACAGGGGAATTTAAGTTTTGGCCATACATATCTAAATTAATGAAGCGTTTATTTCCGCTTGCATTTATTATTATATTAGTGATTCTCATATTAAGTATATTTTTCTTACCATCAACCATTTTTGATAAAACAATGAAAGAAGTCATTTCATCAATGTTCTATTATCAAAATTGGCAGTTGGCAATTAGTAATACAGATTATTTAGATGCACACCAAATGAAAAGTCCACTTGAACATTATTGGGCAATGTCCATTCAAGGACAATTCTATATCATTTGGTTCTTATTATTTACATTTATATTATTCATAATAAAAAAATATAAATTAGTAAATGGTAAGAGAATAGTAAATTACTTACTCGGTTTTATATTTATTGTATCCTTTGCATACTCAGTATATTTAACAGCAGTTAATCAACCTTTAGCATACTTTATTACATTTACGAGAGTCTGGGAATTTGCGTTAGGTGGTTTACTTTGTATTAACTTAAGCAAAATTAAAATCAATAATTTAACAGCAGAAATTATTGGATGGATTGGTCTTATTGGTTTAATTTTAACGGGGTCTTTATTTGATGTATCAACAATGTTTCCAGGTTATATTGCTTTATGGCCTATGACTTGTGCATTACTGATTATTTTATCAGGTAATAAAGACACTAAATACGGTGTTAAGAACTTCTTATCTATGCCGATTATGATTAAACTAGGCGGAGTATCATTCGGGATATACTTATGGCACTGGGTATTGCTATCATTCTACAAATACAATATTTCAGAAACACCTGGTATTATTTCAGGGATACTTATCATTGTATTATCAATTGCTCTGTCATTTATTACGACTAAATATATTGAAACACCTATAAGAAGTGCAAATTTAAATAAAGTCGCATTTAAGAGAATAGGTATTATTGCATTAGCTAATATCATATTAATCGCTGGTTTAGTCTCTCATAATGCATATGTGAAAATATCTGACGATAAAACACTAGCATCGAAAGATTATCCAGGAGCACTAGCCGCAACATCAAAACAAAAAATTAAAGAAAATGATCCTAAGCCTGAATTTGCCAATGTATTTGATGATTTACCACAATCACACTTAGATGATTCAAATCAAGGATTAAAAAAATCAGATTTAAAGATTGGTATTTATGGTAAGAAAAAAGACTACAAAGCAACAATTGCTTTAGTAGGTAGTTCACATTCTGAACATTGGTTAGGAGCAGTTATTGAAGCGGCAAAAGAGCATGATTACAGAGTGATTAATATCACAAGATCTGGAACAAGATTCTCTACAGGTTATGATGATAATTCATTAAAAGGCCAATGGGTTAAAAATGTCGAAAACTATTTAAAGAAATCTGATGATATTGATCTAGTGTTATCACATGTTACAGCAGCTGACTCAAATAGCGATAAGATTCAACAACAAATGGTAGATGAATTATTAAAAGTTAAAAATGATTATAATATTGATGTAATGGCGATAAGAGATATTCCTAGATATGATTTTAATGTTTCAGAAGAACTAGAAAAATCTGGTGAAAAAGAGACAATTAAACTTATGAATAAAGGAAATAACCAACAAGATACTTCATATTGGAAAAAACTATCAGAAACAAGCAAAGATTTACCAAAATTCGATCCATCAGAATACTTTAAAGTGAATGGCAATTATAGACCGATTATAGGTAATATTGTTGTGTATCGTGATATGGACCATATGACAAACACTTATTCAAAATCTTTCGGACCTATTTTAGGTAAAGAAATTAAATCTATCGTAAAAAAATAGAGATTAAAGATGGTATTTTTTAGCGCTGACTCCTGCGGTAACAGCATGATTCGAAGACTACAGGCTGAGAACATGCCCGCGGAAAGCATGCGCATAAAAAAATGCCGGCAAAGTCTAAGACTTTGTCGACACTCTGAGAGAGCGGACAATGTCCACTCTCTATTTTTATAATTTTTGTTTGAGTATATCTTTAAAGATGTGCTTTAAAATTTTTTCAGTGTCACCATGATAATGGTCATTCAATTTATTGCTAGCAATAGAAACAATAAATTCGTTGTTAGAATATGTTACAAAATCATTTTGATAAAATATGCCTCTGTATCTTTGGTGATTAGGGTAACTATAAAATCCATATCTATAAGGGCTAGGATATAAATTTGTAGAGGCTTGTGATAGTAAATTATCAGTTGATGATTTAGAAAGTAATTTATTTGATTTAAATTGACTTACTAGTTTAGCCATATCATCTGTTGAAATATAGATATTACCAGCACCATCGTATTTATCCAAAGTGGATGGATAGAAATATATGGATTGATTATTTTTAAATTTATAGCCTTTTACCATAAACTCTTGTTGAGTAATTGCGTCATAACGAGCAGTATATTTTAAATGAGCTTTATTAATGATAAGTTCATTTAAGTTTTGTGCGTATGATTTTTTTGTGGCATTTTCTATGACTTTAGCAATTGTGATGTAGTTTGCATCATTATAAAAATAATTATGATAATTTTGGGGTACAACACCATTTAATTTAATACTTTCTATTGCACCATTTAAGCCCATTGCACTAGTTGGGAATTTTGCTTTAGCTAAGCCACTTCTATGCAACATTAAATCTTTAATGGTAATAGGATATACATTTTGAAAGTTTGGTATGTATTTATTAACATTGTCATTAATATTGATTTTCCCTTGATCTTCTAACGATTTCAACATTAAACCTGTTATAAATTTGTTAGCTGACCCTAGTAGGTACATTGATTTGCGATCATTATTTATATTGTTTTCAATATCCCTGAAACCATATGCTTTACTCATTAATGGTTGATTATGTTTATAAATGGTTATATTACCATTAAAAGATTTTGATTTTAAATACTTATCAATTTTTCTTTCCTCTGAAAAATTCATTTTAGATGTTTGCTTATTTTCTTTATGTTTTTTATAAATATGGGTTTGTGATTGCTCTTTTTTATATTGGCGAGCTTGGTAGACATCTTTTAATAAGATGATAAGGCATATAGCGATGATGCATAATATAAGTTTATTTAATTTCTTCATGTTCTTCTCCTGATGTTTTTACATTATATTACCATGAATGCTATTTTTTTACATTTGATATTGTAAAAAAGAACACATTGATGTGTTCTAGTCATTACCGTATAATTCTTTTTTGATTTGAGTTGTTGAAATACCTTCTGTTCTCTTAAGATAAATCACTTCACAATGGTCTTTTAAGAAGTCGAATTCGCCTTCCCAATCATGTCCCATTAAGAATGTATCAACATTAAATTTTTCTACATCTTCTGTTTTTTGTTCCCAATTATTCTCTGGAATAACTAAGTCAACATATCTAATAGACTCTAGCATCATTTTTCTTTGTTCATAATTGTAATATGATTTTTTATTTTTCAACTTATTGAATTCGTCTGTTGATAAAGCAACAATTAGATAATCTCCATGCTGTTTAGCTCTTCTTAAAAGTTCAATATGACCGTAATGTAGTAAATCATATGTTCCATAAGTAATTACTCTACGCATTATTTCACCCCATTATTTGATATCTTTAATATTAATATATATATGTATTATTGTAAATAGTTTGCAAAGTTTGTAAATTTATTTTGAAGGTATTTTAATAGGAGAAGTATATATTGAAATAAATAAATTTATTATACAAGTCGCTAAATAGTCATCAGTTTAAATTTATAAATATGTAGTGTATTATAATAGAATATGTTAATTTAATGTAAATTATGAATTAGAGGAGTATCTATGGAAGAAAAACTATTTTTAATGACTGAAAATTCATTTAAAAGTACGATAGAATATTTTAATAATAAAGAAGATGTCAATTCTACAGATAAAGAGAAATTACTTTATTATTTCAACAAAGTTTTCAATCCTCTATTTCCTTATAAATTTGACTTTATACTAAAAAATAGAAATGGTTTGTCAATTTTGTTAAGAAAGATTAACTACAGCACTCCTAAAAAAAGTGTTTTTAAATATTTAGAAGGTAAAGCTATGAAACGAGGAGATTATAAATATAGTTATATGCTATCACAGTTTCGTAAATCTTTATCCATTTTACGCTCTAAAAACTATGTCTTAGATTTTAATCCAAGTAAGGTAGACAAGACTATTGTTTATGAATCATTTAATGGTAGGGCATTTTCGGACTCTCCAAAGATGCTTTATTTTTACTTAAAAGACGCACTACCTAATTATAAACATATTGTAGTAACGGATAATAATGATTTAGATGAAAATCTTAGATTATTAAATATAGAAACAGTTAAAAAAAATACTAAACAATATTTCAAAGTATATCATAAAGCCAAGGTATGGATTGCTAATACGAGATTATCACCCCAACTTGAGAAAAAAGAAAATCAACTTTTTATTCAAACATGGCACGGTACGCCCTTAAAGAAATTGGCTAATGATCAAACGGTTATTTCTATTCCCGAAATTACGCTTGAAGAGTATCTTTATGGCTTTAATAAAGAAACAAGTAGGTGGGATTTCCTAATATCTCCGAGTGAAACTGCTACTAAACGATTTAAATCTGCTTTTAATCTGAAAGAAGAACAGATTTTAACTTTAGGATATCCAAGAAATGATGATTTAGTTCAGTTAAATAATGAAGATTATATTAATCAACTCAAACAAAAATATGATATTCCTTCTCATAAAAAAGTCATATTGTATGCACCGACATGGAGAGATAATGATCGTACAGATATAGGTAATTACAATTTTAAATTGAAGATTGATTTAGATTCGTTTAGTAAAGAACTATCCGATGAATATGTATTGCTCATAAGAGCACATTATTTAGTATCAGAACATTTGAATTTAGAAAGTTATTCAAATGTGTATGACTTATCTAATGCTAATGATATCAACGAATTATTCTTAATGAGTGATGTATTAATCACAGATTATTCGTCTGTTTATTTCGATTATGCGAATCTAAGTAGACCAATCTTATTTTTTGCATATGATAAAGATGAATATGCTAACGATATTAGAGGATTTTATTTACCGTATGAATCAGATTTACCAGGACCCGTATTTGAAACAAGTGAAGCATTAATTGAGTATATTAAATCAATGCAATATGTAGATATTCCACATTCTGATAATTATAGAAAATTCAATAATAAATATAATCAACTTGATGATGGAGGAGCAACTGAAAGAGTAAGTGAAAAGATTATCGGCACTCTAGATAAAGAAAAGGAGTTTCAATAAATATGAAAATATTAAATATTTATCAAGAACGCGATTTACTAGTCTTTGAGTTTGATCAAACATTGGATAATATTAAAAATGTTTATATAAAAAATGAATTTGATGAAATAATCATTCCACAAACCAATATCAAAAATCAATTTAAAATTAATTTGAATGACGTTTTAGAAAAATTTTCACAGTATGATAGAGAAACAATCTTTATTTTACTAGAAAGATCTGATGGTATTACGCAATCCATTCAAAAAATAAACATAAAAAAATATGAATATAATATACAAAACTTTGAAACAGTTATTCATGATGAAGCGACTATTACCCCGTATATTACTAAAAACGGAATTATACAATTCACATTAAAACTAGAATTACCAGTGTCTACTTATTTTGCAAGAAGACATATAGATAAAATTATCATAAATAATAAACAAGCATTTTTAAAAGGGAAGTTCTCAATTCAAAATTCAACACTTGAATATGCTCATATAAGAATCACTTCAAGGTTAAGTGAGCATGTTATTGAGATACCATTAGATCCAGTTGTATTTAATGTGTATAAGTCACTAAATTCTACAAGTTATGATTTTGAAATTGATATTTTTAATGAACTTAAGCAGTATTTAGAAAATGACTTTGATTCTGAAGATATTATTGATATCTACTTAAATATTAAAGTAAATGAATTTAAAAATGTAATAGATGTAAAATTGGGTAACCCAAGAATTATGGTAGAAAGATTTGCTAAAGGTGAAGTATCAATTGATCTTGGGCAAACTGTAAAAACGGCTATACCATATTTCACGATAAAAGGTAGAAACCTATCATTTAGAATTAATGAATATGCAAAAGAAGATTATGAAGCATACAAAAAATTAATGCACGACTATCCAACATTAATCAAAAACAATTTGAACAAAAATAAAGTTTGGGTGATTGGTGAAAAATCATATAAAGCCCAAGATAATGGCTATCATTTCTTTAAATATATGAGAACTGAGCATCCAAATGAAGAAGTATATTATGTTATTGATAAAAATTCTGAAGAACGAAAAAACGTAGAACCATATGGAAATGTCATTGATTTTAAATCAAAAGAACATTTCGAAGTTATGATTAAAGCAGATATTATTTGCAGTACGCATCATACAGAATTATTGTTCCCAAGTCATGAAGCAAGTTATGTGAAAAAAATTAGAGCTAAACGCGTCTTCTTACAACATGGTGTATTAGGTGCTAAAAACTTAACACAGATAAATGGTAAACAACTGAAAGACTTTAATGTTGATATGTTTATCACAAGCTCTAATCGAGAAAAACAAATCGTTAATAGAGATTTATTATTTGATTCATATCAAGCAAAAGTTACAGGTCTCTCAAGATTTGATGAATTATTTAAGGAAAACGTAGAAGTTAAAAATCAAATCTTAATTATACCTACATGGCGTGATTGGATAACAAATATTAATAGTCTTTTAGAATCTGATTATCTACAAAATTATAATAACTTATTGAATAGACCAGAATGGAAAACAATTGCTCAAACAAAAAATGTAGATATCATATTCTGTTTACACCCTAATATGCAGGCATTTGTTGAATATTTTGATATACCTGATTACATTAAAGTCATTAGACAAGGTGAAGTAGATGTTCAATTACTTATTAAAGAAAGTAAATTGATGATTACAGACTATTCAAGTGTTGCGTTTGACTTTAGTTTCTTAGAAAAACCAGTTATTTACTATCAATTTGATAGAGATAGATTTATCGGTAAATTACCATCGCATTTAGATCTTGATAAAGAACTACCTGGTAAAATTGTTGATAATGTTGAAGCAGTTATAGAAGCGGCTAACCATTATGTTAATAACGGCTTCAAGAATGAACAACAAATTATCAATAAAGCTAATAACTTTGTAGCATATAAAGATACAAACAATTCACAGCGTATATATGAAGAAGCTAAATCATTTAAACGTAGAAATATCATAAAGGATACTTTAAAATATGATATTCTTTCACAACATGTGTTTAAACGATTTAGAAGACATAAAAAATACTTTGATATTATGTCCTATATGAATAAATTCCTTGTAAGATTTGGGAAAATAGATGAAAAACTAATTGTGATAGAAAGTAATTTAGGTAAACAAGTAACGGATAGTCCTAAAATGATTTACGATCAAATTAAAGCGCTCGATAAAGGTTATAAGATCGTATGGGTATCCAATAAAATATATCCATTTGATGATGAAAATGTAATAACAGTGAAACGTTTAAGCCCAAGTTATTATAAATATTTATCAATCGCTAAATACTGGATCAATAATCAGAACTTCCCTCATTATATTGAGAAAAAGAAAAACACAACATATATTCAAACATGGCATGGTACGCCACTGAAAAAAATGTTAAATGATGTCGATGATTTTAAAGGTAGAGATGAAGGGTATATAGACAGAATTAATCGTTCAGTGTCACGATGGGACTATTTAGTTTCACCAAGTCCATATGCATCGAGTTGCTTTAAATCTGCATTTAACTTTAATAAAGAAATATTAGAAGTAGGTTATCCACGTAATGATATCTTCTATGAAAATGAAAGTGATATTGAAGAAAAACAACATATTATCAAACGTAAACTTTCAATTCCTAAAGATAAAAAAGTGATATTATATGCACCAACATTTAGAGATGACGAAGTATCATCTGCGAAAAAACATTTAATTAATTTAAAATTAGATCTACATCAAATGAAAGAAAAACTTGGAGACGAGTACGTACTACTATTAAGACCGCATATCATTATTAGTAATAATATTATTATCGACAAATCATTAGAAGGCTTTATTTATAATGTTGCGAGTTATGAAGATATTAGTGACTTATATTTAATTAGTGATATCTGTATTACAGACTACTCATCTGTAATGTTTGATTATGCTAATACACGAAAACCATTACTCTTCTTCACATATGATTTAGAACATTATAAAGATAATTTAAGAGGATTCTATATGAACTTCGAAGACGAAGCACCAGGTCCATTGTTGAAAGACAATGAAAGCTTAATAGATGCTATTCTAAATATAGAAACGGTTAATGAATCATATAAAGATAAATATGATAAATTCTATGAGAAATTCTGTTCATTTGAAAAAGGAACAGCAGCGAAACAAATTGTTGATAAATTATTTTAAATAAAAAAAGCAGAACTGACGATGTATTTTCTGGCAGTTCTGCTTTTTATTATTTATTCGTTAATTTTAACGAAAGGTTTCCATTTATAGTAGGGTAGAAAACACCTTTTTTATCCGTTAAACTGATTTTCTTATCATACCCAAATTTAATATTTAAATGCTTAAATCCATCATATACAATGATACAGTTATATATTGCTGCTGGTTTATTATTGATTTCAGTTTTAGGTATTGAGATGGTTAAGAGGTTATCTTGGACATCTATATTCTCAATAACGATATCATCTTTGTAATCTTTTCGAGACATAAGAGACAAGTTACGTATTTCTTCAATCTCTATACCATCTATTTCAATTTGTATTTTGATGGATTTGTCTACTTCAGCTATGTTTAATAACGTTGCCTGTTGAAATGGTATTGTAAATCTTTCAGTAACATCAGTTAATATTGTTTGTTTTGGTTGCTTTTGAATAATTTTAGGTTGTTTTTTAAGCCACGTAAAGAAATTGATAAATGACTCAAAATCATTAGTTTGAATAAATTTAATTGCGTCTATATATTCTTGACTTATTCTTGGAATGATATCTGTTATTATATAGGATTGGTTGAAAAGCTCATTTAGTTGTTTAAAGTAATGGACTTGCTGATTTTTATCACTATTTAAAAATACATGACTATTACAACTTTTCAATAAATCATACTCTAAAAATCGATTTAACAATCGAATGTTTTTAATGTTTGATTCTTGTTTTAGTAAATGATTAATAATTTCTAAATCTGAATCACGTTTTTCATAAAAATCTATACTTCTAGTAAGTGACTCGTTAGATGTTGTTCTGTCAATAATTGAACAATTATCTGTCACCGTAGATACATTATTAATGTAAGGACTCAAGTTAGTGAAAAACATTTTATCTTCACCGAAATGTAAGTCTTCTGGGAACTTTATATTGTGTTTTTTAATATGACTTAGTTTAATAAATTTTGATGGCGGACCAAAGTGATTATATATATATGGGATGTCATTGATGTTATAATTATAACGATTATTGTTACTCATAAATCTAGCATGTACAGTTAAAGAATGATCATTTTGACGTAACGTCCTACCGACAATCATGTCTGATTTAAGAAGTGCATCGTCGTTAGCAATTCTTGCTAATATATCTGGTGCTAAATAATCATCAGCATCTAGAAAATAAATATATTGACCGGTTGCTTTTGCAATACCAATGTTACGAGGTTTTGAAGGACCACCTGAATTTTCGTCTAATATGATAAATTTGATGTTTTTAGCTTCATAGTTTTTAATTAAGGTTTGAGTATTATCCGTAGAATGATCATCTACTATGATGATTTCGTAATTTCTTGCATCTAGAGATTGGTTTAATATTGAATCAATCGCACGTTCTACTTTAGCTTCATTATTATACGTTGTGACAATAATTGAAAAAAGCTTTTTACTTTTGAATAACATAAATTAACTCCATTCATTTAAAAAATCAAATTGTATAAACAATGTGGCAAATTTGTCTCACATTGTTTGTATAATGTAATATGAATAAATAAAGAAGTCAATTTATTGTATAGCTTAAAATATATGGGGTGTAAAATGATTAAAATTATAAATATTCATGACGAGCATAATTTAGAAAATTATATAATTACAGAATGTCATGAAGAAAATCATATTATTTTAATAGATAAAAATACGCGAGTTAGGGAAGATGTATTGAACAATTTAGAATTGGATAACCAATCTTATATTGTTGATTATACTAACAATGGTTATTATACAAACGATAGTAGATATATGGGAAAGGCATTTATTACAGTTGCTGATTGGTTTAATAATATAACGCTTCAACCAAATATCATTTTTAAGAAAGATGAGCTATTATGGCTAATTTCTAATTATCAGTGGGAAACGATATTTGATATTACATTAAATGCAATTTTCCACTTGGATGAAATTAAAATTGATGCTCACGTTATTTTTGATTATGTTGAACAAAGTAAACTAAGTGCAAGCTGTTTATCAGCATTTAAAAATGAAAGTCTAAGTCATGAAGAGAAATTTTATTTAAATAAAACAGCACTTTTAAATGGAATTTCACCATTGTTTAAAGCGAGAGAAACACATATTCCTTCAATCGCCAGAACGATTGATAAAGTGATGGCAAAATCACAGTTTCAATTACCGAAGATTGCTTATCAAAAATTAAGTCATACGGCACAACAAAAACAAATGAAAGCAATTAATATATATGACAAAGATCAGACGAAAATTAAGCCACATATTGTATTTTTAGGTTTCGATTATGGTTACAGAGGTAATTCAAAATATTTATTTGAATATTTAATAAAGCAACACCCTAAATATACGGTGTACTTTATTACGGACGAAGAAAAAGGTGATCACTTTGTTTCTCCTTCTCATTCTGATACGAAACAAATTATAGAGGAAGCTAACGTAGTGATACTTGAAAGTTACTTGCCAGATCAATTTAAACCTAATGGTACAATCATTCAGTTATGGCATGGTACACCTTTAAAACGACTATTCTTAGATAGCAAAGAACCTAAACAAAATATTGATATTTATAATTATCGAGCACGTAAATATAATAAATTAATTAAACAAGATTATTTTATAACGGATGTAGAATCTATAAACGATGTATTTAAATCCGCATTTCCAATGGAAAAAACTGAACTTGTTGCATGTGGCTATCCTAGAAACCAATATTTATTAGAGAAGCACTCAATTTCTAATGAAATAAAACAAATCAAACAACAGTTAAATTTAAATACTGAAAAAGAAACAATTCTGTATACGCCGACATGGAGAGATAATCAAGAAGAAGAATTTTTATTAGAATTTACAGATGAGATGAAAGCGAAATATAACATCATTTATAAATATCACGAAGAAGATCATGCTAATAAACAGTATAATTATATCGATACAAGACAGTTTGAAACACAACAATTACTACTTGTTTCAGACATTGTAATTAGTGATTACTCTTCAATTGTATTTGATGCATTAACAATTGATAAAAAAGTGTATTTATATACACCGGATTTTAATAATTACGATTATAACCGTGGTTTATATAAAGAAGTATATGAAACTATCAATGATAATCAATATTTTGAAAAGTCATTATTGTTTAATGCAATTATGAATAATGATTATCATACGATTAGTGATCAATTTATCAACAAAAATAATCAGTCATACGAAACTATCACGCAATTGATAGAACAAGCTATGGACTGAAAAGGAGGATTTATATGAAATCTTTTACATTTTTAGTTCACAATATTTATCATATGGGTGGGACGACGAAATCAATTTCTAATCTGGCAAATAAATTAAGTGAAAAAGGTCACGCTGTAAAAATATTGTCAGTATTTAAAGCGAGTGATGAACCTTATTTTAAGTTGCATGAAAATATAGAAATTCAACCCATTATTGAATATAACAAAACCATCAAAGGGTTGAAAAATATATTTGTAAATAGAATCAATAAGTATACACCTTTTTTGAGTCCTAAAATTATTCATCCATCTGAACCTGGACTTCATCAATTTTCAAGTCATATTGAGCAACAAATTGTTAAAGCCATTCAGAATGTGAATACAGATATTATTGTAGGTACACGTGCAAGTTACAATATACTTGTTAGTAAATATGCAAGACAGTCGGTATTTAAAATTGGTATGGAACATATGTATTTACATGCGCATGATGAGCAATATCAAAAAGATATGCTTAAAACTTATGAACGACTTGATTTAGTGACGACATTAACTAAAGAAGACCAACAAGATTATCAAAAAGGTTTAACACACACTAAAGTGATTATTGTTCCAAATATACTAAATGAAACTCAATATAATGTAGAGAAACATAATACAATTGTTGCTGCAGGTAGATTTGAGCATGAAAAAGGGTTTGATTTGTTACTGGATAGTATCAATTTAATTCAAGACACAATGCGAAAACACCAATTTCAATTAGAATTATATGGAGATGGACAAGAAAAAGAACAATTCCATCAATTGATCAATCAATATAATATTCAAGATATTGTGAAACTTAAGCCTACTACTAACGCATTATCAAAAGTATTAGCTGAAAGTAAAATTACGGCTATTCCTTCTAGAGTTGAAGGTTTTGGACTTGTTATTTTAGAAGCTATGTATCAACGAAATGTAGTTATCAGTTATAAGGGCTGTTATGGTCCAGAATTTTTAATTGAAAATCAAAAAAATGGTTATTTAGTAGACTACCAAGATGCTAAACAATATGGAGCACAACTTGCGTATGTTATTGAAAATTATCATCATCATGATGTTCAAAATGTCATTCAAAAAGGTCTAGAAAGAAGTAATGATTTCGACGGAGATGTCATTTATGAGCAATTTATAAATGATTTAAACAAACACTTTAAATAAGAAACAATCTGAATCCCTAACAAGCCAATTGTTAGGGATTTTTTAATAGAGTGTTAAGATATTGTAAATATTAATTAATTGTCTTTCTAATAAATATCCTTATATATATACTTACAACTGTATAATACTTAAAGGAGATTTTTATATGCAGACAAATCCTATTAATCTAGACAAAAAATTTAGACCTGAAATTGAGGGGCTAAGAGTTATTGCAGCATTATTAGTTGCAATATATCATATTTGGTTTGGGAAAGTGTCTGGGGGCGTCGATGTATTTTTCGTTGTTTCAGGATTCTTAATTACCACTTCCATTATTTCTAAATACAATAAAACAGGGTCATTTAAATTTATACCTTACATAACAGGATTAATTAAAAGGTTATTTCCTTCTGTTATAACGGTGTTACTTGTTACGGTTATCTTAAGCTTTTTCTTATTGCCAGAATCAATACTTGGCAAAACGATAAAAGAAATCTTTGCTTCTTTATTTTATTATCAAAACTGGCAACTCGCTTTATCGAGTACAGATTATTTAAATAAAGATCAAATGAAGACGCCAGTTGAACATTTTTGGGCAATGTCGATTCAAGGACAATTCTATATTATATGGTTTGTTATTTTTAGTTTGATTTTTATGTTATATAAAAAATACACTAACCTTAAAGTTATTAATGTCATAAACCTTTTTTTAGGTACATTATTTATCGTTTCGTTGTCGTATTCTATTTATTTAACGCACGTCAATCAACCTTGGGCATATTTCCATACATTTACAAGAGTTTGGGAATTCTCGCTCGGTGGCTTATTAGCAATCAATCTTAATAAAATTAAAATTAATCGTCTAGTAGCAAGTTTAATTGGATGGTTAGGTTTAATTGGCTTGATCTTAACGGGTATTATTTTTAATGTATCAACAATGTTTCCTGGATATATTGCACTATGGCCAATGTTATGTGCCGTATTTATACTCGTTTCTGGTAACTATGAAACTAAATATGGTGTTAAGAAATTCTTAGGATCATCCATTATGGTGAAGATTGGCGGATTGTCATTTGGTTTATATTTATGGCATTGGGTGATTTTATCATTTTATCAGTACCATAATAATGAACGTCCTGGAATTGTATTAGGTATTTGTATGATTTTACTGTCATGGTTATTATCATATTTCATGACGCGTTATATTGAAAAGCCAATTAGATCAGCATCTTCTGATAAAATTGCATTCAAAAAATTAGGAATTGGATTAGCGATACAGTTATTGGCAATCGCATCTTTATATTTCGTTATCTTTAATAATCCTTTTGAAAAAGAAAAAGTAGCATTGAGTGAAAATTATCCCGGAGCAATGGCTGCAGAAAAGCATGTAAAAGTTAAAAAAGGTGTAGAAGCAATTCCAGAGTTTTCAAAAATCAGAAATGAATCACCTGATTCTACAAGAGACAAAGTTCATCAAAAAATAGGTGAATCAAAAGTTCTAGTTGGAGAGTACGGTAAAAAAGAAAACTATGATAAGACAATCGCTTTAGTAGGGAGCTCTCACGCACAACATTGGTTAGGTGCACTTCAAAAAGCAGCTGAAGAAGGCAATTATAGAGTATTAAGCATGACGAAAAGTGGCTGTGTATTAACAACGAATGACAGTGACCGAGATTGTACAGAGTGGAATAAAAATTTAATTAAAGAACTTGATAAGCAAGATGTCGATTTAGTTGTAACAACTGCAGATTCAAGTACAGATGTAAATGGACAAATCGATCCATTACAATTAAAACAATATCAAAACATTACAAATACAAAAACACCGATTATGGCAATAAGAGATAATCCGAGATATGAGTTTAATGTCCCAGAAACATTAGATAAATTCGGAGAACAAGAAACGATTAAGAAGATGAATGCTAAACAACGTTTGCCAAAAGTATCTAAATGGGATCAACTTGAACAAAAGCCAGAACAAACAAAATATGTAGATTATACATCGTATTTCAAAGAAGATGGAAAGTTTGCACCTGTAATAGGTAACGTCATTGTATATATGGACAAAGGACATATATCAAATAGTTACTCTAAAACGTTTGGTCCTAAAATAAAGAAAGATATCGAACAATACTTTAAAGAACTTAATCATTAATCTATAAAGCCCCTCAATCATATGAATTTATATGAGCGAGGGGCTATTTTTAACACGAAATATTGAGCAATTGTAAACAATGATAAAAGAGTGTAAACCCTTCCTTAAGTATCTGTTAAACGACTGTTTATTGTATTCATAGAAGTTACAATATATTTAACATTACGAAAGTAATAGCTTAACAATTAATTATTAAAGGATGGATAAAATATGAAATTAACTACTATTGGTTTAGGATACATTGGATTACCAACATCAATTATGTTTGCGAAACATGGTGTAGATGTTGTAGGTGTCGATATAAATAAAGAAGCAGTAGATAAATTAAATAATGGTCAAATTCATATTGAAGAGCCTGGCTTACAAGAAGCTTATGAAGAAGTGTTAGCTAAAAATAAATTCAAAGCAAGTATGCAACCTGAAAAAGCAGATGCATTTATTATTGCAGTTCCAACTCCAAATAATGATGATCAATATGAATCATGTGATATTTCGTTAGTAATGGGTGCAGTTGAATCTATCGTACCATTTTTAGAAAAAGGTAATACGGTCATTGTAGAATCTACGATAGCACCAAGAACAACGGATGATCATGTTAAACCATATCTTGAAAGCCAAGGATTTGAAATTGGTAAAGATATATTTTTAGTACATTGCCCTGAAAGAGTGTTACCAGGAAAAATATTACATGAACTTATTCATAACAATCGCATAATTGGTGGTATAACGCCAGCATGTGTTGAAGCGGGTAAACGTGTATATGGAACATTCGTACAAGGTGAAATGATTGAAACAAATGCTAAGACAGCAGAAATGAGTAAGTTAATGGAAAATACTTACCGTGACTTGAATATTGCGCTAGCAAATGAACTTGCGATGGTATGTAATCATTTAGATATTAACGTATTAGAAGTTATCAAGATGGCGAACAAACATCCACGTGTGAATATTCACTTACCAGGTCCAGGTGTTGGTGGTCATTGTTTAGCAGTTGATCCATACTTTATTATCGCTAAAGATCCAGAAACAACGAATCTCATTCAAGAAGGTAGACGTATTAATCGTTCAATGCCTCAATATGTAATTAATGAGTCTAAGAAAATGTTAGAAACTTTAAATGGTCATAAGGTTGTTGTATTTGGATTAACTTATAAAGGTGATGTAGACGATGTCAGAGAATCGCCAGCATTTGATATTTATAATGATTTGAGAAAAGAAAATGATATTCAAGTAGAAGCATATGATCCACATGTTGAGCTAGGTTTTGTCCAAAAAGATATTCAAAAAGCCGTTAAAGATGCATCTCTTGTATTAATTTTGAGTGACCATTCAGAATTCAAAAATTTAGTAGATCAAGATTTTGAAGGTATGAAAGACAAAGTCATTTTCGATACGAAAAATGTTGTTCAATCACAATTTGAGCAAGTTAAATATTACAACTACGGAAATTTATATACTTTCGGAAAAAATATTGCACTTTCATTTAATAAGTAAAGATTGAGGGGTCTTCATATGATAGACGTTAACAGTCCAATTATTCAAAGCGGATTGAGCTTTCAAATAATTTTAAGAGAACCAGAAAATCAAAAAATATTTGATGTAGATAAAAATGAACTTGTTGTAGGATATGCTTCTGATTATTTAAATAAAGCATTAAAAGTTATTTCTATAAAAGTGATAGAAAGTGAACTATATGGATTAATTGTAAGAGGTACGAATATTATAGGGTGGACAAGATTAAATCATTCTATCAAATTAATTTCTAAACCTATTGATACGATAAGAGTAGATTTAAGCTATTTTTCTACACCACAAATTAATAGAGAACTAGGGTTTGGTGATGACTATAATTTACTATTTAAAGAAAAAAACTTTTCATCTAGAGCATTATATTTATTTGGAGGTGAAGTGTTAGAAGCTGTATTTAATAAAGGAACATTTGCAGGATTTGTGCATACGAAAGACATAGATAGAGCAATTCCTATTAATAAAAAAGTATCAATAGAAGAATCTACAGTCCTTTATCAAGATAGCGCATTGCACAAATCAATTGATCTATCCTTGGATAAAGAACAATTTGATTTCAATAACGTCTTGATCGATATGGTGTTCTTAAAAGCAGAATCGGTAAGGATTATTATTAAAAAGAAAAAATATTGGATGAGCTTTAATGACTTAAAAGATAAAAGCATCATTCAAGATTTAGAAGCTAAACAATATGAAAACTATAACGAATTAACGCTAGAACAGCTGGATATGATTACAAACTTTCAAGAAGAAAGAAAAGAGTCAAAATCTGCAATTGTTCGTTTAATAAACGAAAATATCTCATTACAAAAAACAAATAAAAATGAAGAGAAAAATCAGTATGAACGATTATATATGAATTTAAAAAATTCTAAATTAGGAAAGATTCAAACGAAATACTGGAGTTGGAGAAATAGGAGGAAATCATAATGTCTTCAAATATGCCAACAAATATCAATCAAAAAAGTAATATCGAATCAACTAAAGAGGCTTTAGTCAATTTTGATGATAAAACAAAAGTTGAACAATTAGAAGAAGTGTTAAATATTGTTGAACAAGATTATATGTATGGACTATATAAATTAAAAAAGGTTAAAGATCATACAAATCATCATAATTACTATAAAAAAGTAGCAGAAGAATCAAAATTAGATTTCCTTGAAAAACACCAACAACATTTATCAAACCTTGTGAATTCTAATACATCGCGTGTATTTACTAAAAACAAATACAAAGTTGGTCTTATAGCTGATGAATTTTTATATAACTCATTTAAAGATATTGGTAATATCGTTTATTTAGATAGTAAATTTACAGATTTAAGTCGTGATATGGATGTTTTAATCGTTGCGACAGCATGGAGAGGTATAGACGGAAGTTGGACTGGTTTAGCATCAGTTAATAGTAAGAAAAGAAGAATGTTATTTGAAGGTATTCAACAAGCTAGAAAATTCAATATACCGATTGTCTTTTATTCTAAAGAAGATCCCGTCAATTTCCATTTATACAAAGATATCGCGACAGAATGCGATATTATTCTGACATCAGCTGCTGAAGTAGTAGAAGATTATAAAGAATATTGTCAAAATGATAAAGTATATGTACTTCAATTTGGTATTAATCCTCATTACCATAATCCAGTAGGGACGAGAAGTTCATATAATAAATCATTTAAAAACGATGTTATTTTTGCAGGAAGTTGGACTGAGAAATATCCTGTTAGAAACCAAGAATCTGCAAGAATCTTTGATGAGTTAATCAAAAAAAATCATAAATTAACCATTATTGATAGAAATTTACCATTGCGAAGAAAACGTTATCAATTCCCAATGAAATATATCCCATACTTAACAATGCCAATTGATCATGAAGAACTTATGAAACTGCATAAAGTATATAGATGGGCAATAAATGTCAATTCAGTAAAATATTCAGAAACGATGTTTGCGAATAGAATATTTGAATTACAAGCTTTTGGGAATTTAATCTTATCTAACTATTCAGTAGGTGTTAATAATCAATTTCCAAATGTATTTATGGTTAATCATAAAACTGATGTGGCACCAATTATGAACCAATATCAAGAATATGAAATAGAAGATATGCAAGCTAAAAGTATACGTAGTGTGATGAGAAATTGTACGACATATCATCGTTTAGATGAAGTCTTATCATATATTGGCATTGAACCGACTCAAAAAGAATCACAAATACTCGTAGTTGTTGATGCATTAACCGATAAAATGAAAGATATTCTATATCGACAATTACATGTTCAGTTTGATGTTATAGAAGCGCAAGATACGATAGAAGATGCATCACAATATGATTTTATAACTTACATGAAAGATTCAATCGAATATGAAGAATATTATTTAGAAGATTTATTAACAGCATTTAAATATGTAGATGTTGATTTTGTTACGAAAGATAAACAACATGAAGCACATCAATTTATTGAAAAAGCTCAAAATAAATATGTAACAATGTATCATAAAAATATATTCGATCAACAGTTGAATGTTACACAATCTCAAAATGGCTATAATTTAGATCAATCAGAAATTTATGACGCATCTTTATATGGTCAAAATAACCGCAAGAAAAAATTGAGTGTTATTATTCCAATTCATAATAATGGTACTTATTTAGAAGACAAGTGTATGAGAAGTTTAAGGAGATCTTCAATTTTTAAAGATATGGAAATTATATTCGTAAATGATGGTAGTACGGATTCTGAAACGATATCTATTATTAATCGATTAAGAAGACGATACCCAGATATTGTTTACTATGCATATGATGAAGGGTCAGGTAGTGCTTCAAGACCTAGAAATAAAGGTGCTGAACTTGCATCTACAGATTATATTACTTATTTAGATCCTGATAACGAAGCTACTGGTGATGGTTATGCAACATTATTAGAAGAAATAGAATCGAATAAAGATGTTGATATGGTTGTCGGTAATATTATTAAAGAAGATAATAAGCGCAGAGCATTGTTTAATTATGCTGGCACAGTGATGAAGTATAACGATGGAAAATTATTAATCGAAGACCCTAAAAAATATATGAAAAAATGTGGTCTACGTGCTCAAAGTATTCAAGCTTTAATCATTAAATCACAAATTATTAAAGACAATCATATTCGAATGATTGAAGGTGCTGCTGGTCAAGATACTTTATTCTTCCAAGAATTAATGATTCATTCTAAAAAAGTACAAGCTGTAACAGATGTTATTCATATGTATTATGCTGCTGTGTCTGGATCAGTTACAAATTCGATTTCTAAGAAGCTATTTGACAAATATTACACGTTAGAAATTGAAAGAATACCATTTTATGAAAAACATGGATTACTAACATCCTACTTAGAACATAGATTTAATTTTTACGTAAAAGGCTGGTATTTGCCAAGATTAGAAAAAGTAAAACCGGAAGAAAGAAAAGAAGCGGTAGAACGATTTTTAGAAATATATAGTTTGTATGATCAATATAAACGTCCAGAAGACCATGATTTAAATCAATATGTTGAACATTTAAAGCAAGAGGTTCAGCAATAATTGCATGATTGATATAAGGGGGTGTGTATGATGGATAATACGTTCATAAATTTTAACAAAGCATATATGATCGTTCCTCGACAAATTTCAATTGAAGATCAAAACTATCGTCAATATATTCAATTCACTGACTTTACGATTTATTTTTCAAATGATTTAAGTGCTTATGAGTATACAAAGAATGACATCAAAGTAGTCATATTAGGTCATTTTGTGCATACGAAACATGTCGATTTAAAATATCCTGAAATATGCGCCCAATTATTATCTCACGAAATTGATTCTTATGATTTTCTTGAAGAGATGAGTTTTTATAATGGCAGGTATGTTATGTTGATAGAGTATAATGGACGTTTGCTACTATATAATGATGCAACGTCATTTTTATCATTGTATTATCATGCGTCTCATGATTTATATGCTAGTCATTCTGAATTAGTGAATCAACTCGTAAAGTTATGTTTTGATAAGACTTGTGAAAGAATCGCACATAAGTCGTATGGATTTTTAGACTATAGTAAATATAAAGATGTTTATAAATTCAATGCCAATACAAGATTTAATATAACAGACCATACAATTAAAAGAATTTATCCAATCAACCCATGTGTTAAGAAATCAGCAGAAGAAGTATATGATATCGTTAATGATGAAATTGAAGCAGCGGTTGATTATTTATTTCGATTTAATCAAAAAGTGATTTGTTCTATCACTGCTGGTCATGATTCTAAAGTATCCTTAGCTTATATTAAAGAACATATCAATGATGTGAATTTCTTTACTTATACAAAAAATATAGATGAATTAGAACATGAACAAGCTGCTCATATTTATCGTATAGATGAATACATTTCTCAAAAGTTAGCATACAATTTAAATTTAAAGCATACGTTATTTAATATGGATCAACTAGCAGTCAATTCAAATTTGATTGATAGATATCAGTTATATGAAACAAATCATAGTATTCATTTAATCAATTATTATCATGAGAATAGGTCGTTTAATCATTGTATACATTTAAAATCTACTATCTTTGAACTTGCTAAAAGTATTATTCCGAAGCGGATACAAAGAGCAGACTCATTTTTACCGTATGAAAATGCAATCAAAAAATGGGCTAAAGATTTTCCAGTGGATCAATTATCTCACGATTATTTACTAGAATTTGTTAAAAGAAATAATCTCTATAAGACGATTGAATTAGGTTATCATCCTTATGAAACGTTGTATTACGAATCTAGAATGAACGGTTGGCATAGCTGTATTGTTCAAGAAAGTGATGATTATTTAGATGTGTTTAGCTTAATCAATACGAGGCATATCTTATTTGAATTTATGAGTATTAATCAGGAAGATAAGCAAAACCAAATGTTACATAAATTGATGATTAAACATCATTGGCCAATTTTAAATTACTTTCAAATCAATGACGTGAACACATTAGAGGATAGAATAATTCAATTAGAAGAAGACACAAATGAGCAAGTAGAAAGTTTGGCGAATATTATGATTCAAACTGAAGATTTCTATCAAGTTATTCAAAATGAAAAAAAGTTATTTCGTGCATTAACACCTAAATTTAGTTACGAAAATCAAAAGAAAATGATGTTAACGAATACGCAAGATAACACGATTACACTTGAATTAAGAACATTTTATCAAAATAAAAAAGGCAGAGATACGGTGTACTTTGATATAGAAAGTGAGTCAATTGACTTAGTAGATTTGAGTAAAAACAATTTAGAATTGACAATAAAACCACAATCATCTATTACAATATCTGTCTACGCAAGTAAGAGTTTTGAAAAAGAATCTTGGGTTAGCGCTTCACAATTTGAACTTATTGAAAAATAAAAATCAAGTAGGTCGTTATATATGAAGATAGTTATTGATATCTTAAAAGAACAATTTAATAATTTACCTAAAATTTTTAAACTTGCAATTTATAATATGAAAAGTCAATATGCCAATCATTATCTTGGTGTATTTTGGAATATACTACAACCCATCTTACAAGTTGCTGTATATTATCTTGTGTTTGGTTTAGGGTTAAGAGGAGATGCGAGTGCTCAAGTAGTAGGCGTACCATTTTTAGTACATCTTATTTCAGGTTTGTTTCCTTGGTTATTTATATCACAAGGGATCAATACAGGTGCATCTGCTATTCAAGGCAATATTGGACTCTTATCAAAAATGAAATTCCCATCTTCAATATTTATTTCTATAGCTTTAACGAATAATATGATTAATTTAATGATCACATCAGCCATTTTATTTGTCGTATCTGTCATTAATGGATATGTACCTTGGTGGCATTACTTTTGGTTTATATACTTTTTAGTCGCATCTTATGCAATTATTTTTGGTATTTCATTAATTATGAGTACATTAATTATTGTTATTCGCGATACTAAAAATTTATTACAAAATGTTATAAGAATGCTATTCTTTATGACACCTATATTTTGGGCGATGGAAGAAGCACATGGTATTTTACAAAGATTAGCAAGCTTAAACCCATTTGCATATTTAGTAGGTGTTTATCGTACGGCGTTTGTGCATGATAACGTTTCTGTGTACGGACAATGGCATGATCATTTATATTTTTGGCTTTTAACAATTATATTATTATTAATAGGTTCATTGGTTCATTCAAGGTTTAAACGGAAATTACTAGACTACTTATAGGGTGTTCATAATATGACAAAGAAATTATTAATGATTTCACAAAATTTTTATCCAGAACTTGGGTCTGCTGCAAATCGAATGAAAATGATGTTCAAAGCTTTTCGTTCAAGTGGTTCAGATCCGACAATGTTAACAACTGAGCCAACATATCCTAACCAAAGTTTATTTGAAGACCAATCTTATTTTACAGATGCATCTTTAAATAAATTAGAAAAGAAGAAAATTATTCGAATGAAAATGCATGGTAATAAGCAAAATAGTAATTTTATCATGAGGTTAGTCTATTATATAGAACAATACGTTAGATTAAGAGTCTTCTTGAAAATGCATAATGACGATTACGATATTGTGTATGTTTCTAGTCCAAATATATTTCTAGCATGGGCGACGTTATTTTTTAAAAGTGCGAAACATCCGACATATGTATTAGAAATTAGAGATTTATGGCCAGACAGTGTAAATGGATTAAAGCATATTAACATAAGTTTATTTATGCCACTATTAAAATATTTAGAGAAAAAAATGTATAATTCTGCTGATAAAATTGTCATTAATAATGAAGCATTTAGGTCACATATTCAGAAACGATTACAGCGAAAAGTGCCTATATTTTATTTACCAAACGGCATTTCAAGAAATGAACTGATTACTGAAGAAAAATATAATGATTTTAGTGTTATTTATACAGGAAATATTGGATATGCCCAAGATGTAGATAAACTTATTTCAATATGCTTAGCTTTAAATGATAAACAAATCAATGTTACAGCGATTGTTTATGGTGTTCAAGCTAACAAGTTTAGAAAAGCTGTGAGAGATTGTAAATATATTCAAGTGAAAAAGCCAATGGATCGTACAGCTTGTTTAACTGAAATATCTAAACATCATATTTCACTTTCCATTTTAGAATCTTCAGATGTGTTTATGAATGTGATGCCTGGAAAAATTGTAGACGCTATTGGTGTCGGAACACCTCCTATATCTAATATTAGTGGTCCAACTGAAGCCATTATTCAAAAATATAATCTAGGATTTGCAAGAAGACAAGCTTCAATAGATACAATCGTTAACGAAATTGAATCATTAAAATATGATGAACAAGCTTTATCTATTAAAGCTAAGAATGCACGTGAATATCGTGATGAACACCTCATTTGGGAAGATAATATTGAAAAGCTTATGACATTTTTAAGAAAAGGTGATAGAGATGACAAATACTTATAAAATAAAATGTGAAAATGTCTCGAAAGTTTACGACTTAAATGTAAACAGAAAAGATAAGCTGCTATCTTTATTTACTTTTGGATTAAGTTATAAATCTAAACCTTATTATGCTTTACATGATATTTCATTTGAAGTAGAAGAAGGGACATCTGTAGGTATAATTGGATTAAATGGTTCAGGTAAATCAACTTTATCTAATATTCTAGGTGGTGTTGTTGAACCTTCGTCTGGTACAGTTTATACAAATGGTAAGCCGTCGCTAATTGCGATTGGCGCAGGGTTAAATCCTGAATTTACAGGTGAAGAAAATATTCATTATAAATGTTTAATGCACGGTATGTCGCAACGAGAAATAAATGAAAAATTTGATGATATTGTACAGTTTAGTGAACTTGATGAATTTATTTATCAACCTTTAAAATCATATTCTAGTGGTATGAAATCAAGATTAGGCTTTGCAATTGCGATTCATACAGATCCAGATATACTTATTGTTGATGAAGCATTGTCAGTAGGCGATGAAACTTTTTCGAATAAATGTATAGATAAAATGCATGATTTACAAGAACAAGGAAAAACAATATTTTTTGTATCACATTCAGCAGGACAAATCAAAAAAATGTGTAAAAAAGCGATTTGGATACATTACGGTGAGATGGTTGCATATGGTGAAGTCAATGATATCGTAACGAGGTACGTTAATCTCATTCAGAAAGTAAAAAAGAAATCGAAACAAGAACAATTAGAATATAAACGTATAAAAATCCAACAACAACGTAATAAAGAAGTTGATGATTCAGTCATACAAAAAGAAAAAAGACCAACAAGTTTAATAGCGATGATTGGGATCATGAGTGTGGCATGGATATATATACTACTATTCCAAGTAGGGATACTATAAATTGCATGGAATGAGGTTATCAAATGAAAAAGGTCACAATGTTTGTATGGAATCATTTTACGAATGATGCAAGAGTCAATAGAGAGTGTACAACTTTAGCGGATAATGGATATGACATAAATTTAATTGCGATAAATGATCCGAAAAATCCTGCTATTTCAGCTTATGAAGAAATATCTAATACATTTAAAGTTCATAGAGTGAAGAGATATCCATGGTTATTGCAAGCTTATCAAGATCATGGCAAGAAATTCTTATTAGTTGTAGCTGGTGTCCAAGTTGTTATTATACCAAGTCTTTTCTATATCAGTTTCACATTAATGGCAGCTTATTTGTTATCACTCGTGGTTGCTGCAGGTATGATAAAGTTTAAAAAAATAAGAAAATGGTTTATAAATGGTGCAATTATTACGAGAATGATTGTAAAAGGTTATATACAAAATGCTGATATTTATCATGCAAATGATTTAAACACATTGCCTCAAGCTATCGTATGTTCTAAATTACGCTTAAAACCGAAGCCATTAATTTATGATAGCCATGAAGTCCAATCTGACAGAACAGGTTATAATCCAAAAACAATTAAGTCTATTGAGTCGTTTATGTTAAAATTTGTAGATCAAATGATTGTAGAAAATCATACAAGAGCAAAATACAATGAAGATATTTATGGATTCTATCCTAAAACATTGTATAACTACTCAGAGAAATACAATATTGAAGAAAAGCCACAAATCAATTTACATAAGAAAATAGGCATCAATGAAGATGAGAAAATTTTACTTTATCAAGGCGGACTCCAACAAGGAAGAGGGCTTGAATTGCTTATAGAGGCTATGGATGAAATTAAAGAAGGTCATTTACTATTTATCGGTGGTGGGAAGTTAACGCAACCTTTAAAAGAACAAGCCGAAGCTTCCAAACAAGCTGATAGAATTCATTTCTTAGATAAAGTGCCATTTCAAGAATTACCATCATATACGCGTGAAGCATATCTTGGATTCCAAGTGTTGCAGAACATTTGCTTCAATCACTATTCAGCAAGTTCAAATAAATTGTTTGAATATATGATGGCTCACGTACCAGTTATCAGTTGTGACTTCCCAGAAATTAAGAAAGTAGTCGAAGAAACTAATACCGGTTTAGTTGTGGATTCACATAATGCTTCAGAAATAGCTAATGCAGTGAATCAACTTGTAAAAGATACAAGCTTAAGAAATCAATTAAGTGAAAACACTAAACAAGCCAAAGAAATCTATAATTGGAATAATGAAAAATCAAAATTACTCGAAGTCTATAATCAATTTGTACCAATAGATCATCCAATAACTCAAGTTCATACAAAATGACAAAAGGTCTACCATGCCTCGGCATCGTAGACCTTTTTATGTTGTTTGAAGTCGTTACCGTTAATATTAACTAACTTGTGTTTTGTAAATATTGGGATTACAATTATATAATTAAGATAGTAACGGTAGAAGGAGTAATTGTAAGATGTATATTAAAAAGAGTATAGAACGCGTTAGCAATTTTATTGAAGTAGGTAATGAACGAGAAGCAATGATGTTACTAAGAGATCTAGAAGCAAATGTTGTAAGATATGATTTTGAAATAATGGGCGACGGATTTAACAAATTTGCTGAAATATACGTATCACAAAAAAACAGAAAAAAAGCAATCGAAATGTATCAAAAAGCAATCTTATATTATAGAGAAGTCGATAACCAAGAAAAAGTATCCCAAGTCAGTCGTAACTTTGAAAATCTGATTTTGTAGGGTTGGTAGAGGTAAGTAAAAAACTACATATATCTTTAATGAAGGAGCTTATATGGAAGAACAAATATTATTTCTTTCTGGTTTAGGCAGTCATAGATTATTTTTGGAAGATTTAAATAACCAATTGGATAATCTGAATTTAGTTCAAATTGATCTGCCAGGTCATGGTTTGAATTTAGATGTTATTGTTAATGATTTAAATGAATTAGTGGAGTGGTTTAAAACAGAGATAAAAATTTATGGTAATGAAGAACTGTCTATAATGGGACATTCTTTAGGAGCAGATTTATTATCTTATATAAGTATCAAGGTTCCACAAATTAAAAATATTATATTATTAGATGGTGGATTATTTAATCTTGAAGACCTAGAATACAGCAGTGAAGTTGAAATAAAAGATACTAAAAATCATTTAGAAAATTTTCAATTCAAGAACTTGGACGAATTTATAGAGACAGAAAAAGACGCATATAAAACATGGAATCAAAATTTATTAGAAGCATCAACTGCAAGGATGACTTTCAATTTAAATAAACATGTTTATGAACTTAATATTAATGAACTTTCTATTCTAAAATTATTGAAAATAAGAAGACAAATCAACTTACCTACCTTCAATCAATTAATAGACAGAAATATAATGGTCTTATTACCACAAGAACAGGACCAATTCATCTTAGACATGAAAATTAAAAATATACCTTCACATATTTCCTGTAAAACAATCCCTAACAGGGGCCACGATATTTATATAGATAACCCTGTAACAGTAGGGAAAGAAATAAAGAGTTGGTTAAGTACTATAAATGATTAAGGGAGGTAATTAAATGATAACCGATTCATTTGATATACAAGGGAAACCAATTGTAAATTTGAGTGACTATTAATTGTAAGATAAACCGAAGCCTATATCATATATAATAATACAAGTGCAATTTGATCAGAATCCCCCTAACTTAAATATTTAAGTTAGGGGATTCCATTTATCAAGAATGGCGAAACATGATAAATAGTGGGTCCGTATTTATCAAGACTGATCAAACAAGATAAATAGGAGGTCCGTATTTATCAAGAATGGCGAAACAAGATAAATAGAGGGTCTGTATTTATCAAGACTGATCAAACAAGATAAATAGAGGGTCTGTATTTATCAAGACAGGTGAAACAAGATAAATAGAAGGTCTGTATTTATCAAGACTGATCAAACAAGATAAATAGGAGGTCCGTATTTATCAAGACAGGTGAAACAAGATAAATAGGAGGCATGTATTTATCAAGACTGACTAAACAAGATAAATAGAAGGTCTGTATTTATCAAGACTGATCAAACAAGATAAATAAGAGGTCTGAATATTGCAAGTGGGGCATGACTAGCAACATAGAGCCTCCGAATATTGCAAGACAACCCAAACAAGCAACATAGCACCTCTCTATGTTGCAAGACTGACCAAACAAGCAACATAGAGCCCCTGAATATTGCAAGACTGACCAAACAAGCAACATAGAGCTCTCGAATATTGCAAGACGAGTCAAACAAGCAACATAGCAACCTCAATACAATCCAAAATCCCAAACCAACCACCCAATCCCAACACCCAACTCACTCTCCATACCATTAATTAATTCTATACAAAATAAAAAAGCTGTTAATAAAGTCTCTGACTTTATTAACAGCTTTAAATATATAGGTTTTACATATGGGCGCTGTGTCCGCCAACCATAACCCAATAAGTACCGATTATTACTAATAAAGTAATAATTACTGCGAAGAGTACTTTGAATGCAGTTGCGCGTCCATCTGGTCCTTCTGTTAAATGCATGAACATTAGTAATTGAACTAATGCTTGTAAGAAAGCAAATCCAATAATGATTGATGTTCTTACTTGTAGTGACATGCCAGTGTATAACATGACATAAACAGCTACTAATGTTAATACAATTGAGAATATTAAACCGACTGTATGTGTAACGACTGTTTTATTCATGACCCACTCACCATCCCTACAAGATAAACTAATGTAAAGATAAAGATCCATACAACATCAAGGAAATGCCAGTATAAACTTCCGATAAATACTTTTGGTGCATTGTGTTCATTTAATCCACGTGTAAGGATTTGGATTAGTACACCTGAAATCCAGAATATACCTAAAGTAACATGGAGACCATGTGTACCTAAAAGTATAAAGAATGCAGACCAGAATGATCCTAATTGAGGTGTAACACCTTCATGAACATAGTGAGTAAATTCGTAAATTTCAAATCCTACGAATCCTGCACCTAAGATAAGTGTGATAATCATCCATACCATCATCATTTTGACATTTTCTTTACGCATGTAGTAAACACCGATACCACAAGTGTAACTACTTACAAGTAATAGGAATGTCATAATCATAACTAATGGTAATTCAAATAATTCTGGTGTAGTGAAACCACCGTATGAACCACTTTTCTGTAGTACTAAGAATGTTGCAAATAATGTACCGAATAACGCAACCTCAGCAGTAAGAAAGACCCAAAATCCGAGTTTATTTAATTGTCCTGTTTCATTAACAGTATCAATTGTATTGTGGTGTTCATTACTCATCTTTATTGTCCTCCTTTTCCTGTAATTCTTGTTCACGTAATTCGCGTAATTTTGCTTCATTTTCTTCTAATTCTTCAGCATGAATATGGTAGCCGTAGTCTTTTTCGAAACTTCTCCAAACCATACATGCTAATACGCCAACACCAAAGATAATTGCTGGTATATATGTTTCGAATACTAGGAAGAATCCACCGAATAAGAAACATACTGCCATCCAGAATCCGATATGTGTATTATTTGGCATATGAATATCTTTATAATCTCTATCGTCTAAATAGTGTTTACCATTTTGTTTCATTTCTACAAATGTTTCAGTATCATACCATTTTGGTGTAATAGCGAAGTTGTAGTGTGGTGGCATAGCTGAAGCAGTAGCCCATTCTAATGTTCTACCTAAACCATTCCAGTTGTCACCAGTTGCTTCACGTTTCGCTTTACCGAAGCTGTATACGACGTTCCATACTAGAGCTAAGAAACCAATACCCATCAAGAATGCACCAATTGTAGAGATGAAGTTTAATGAGAACCATCCATCTGCTTGAGTGTATTTATATAAACGACGTGGCATTCCATCTAAACCTAATAGGAATTGTGGTAAGAAACATAAGTTGAATCCTAAAGTAAATGTCCAGAATAACCATTGATTAATCTTTTCATTTAATTTGTGACCAAACATTTTTGGATACCAGAATATTAAACCTGCGAAACATGCGAATACAACACCAGCGATAATAACGTAGTGGAAGTGTGCCACTAAGAAATAAGTATTGTGATATTGATAGTCCGCTGCTGCCATAGCAAGCATAACACCTGTAACCCCACCTAATGTGAAGTTTGGAATAAAGGCTAATGCGAATAACATAGGTGATTCAAATGTAATTCGACCTTTATATAACGTTAATAGCCAGTTGAATATTTTAACACCTGTTGGTACGGCAATTAACATAGTAGTTATTGAGAAGAATGAGTTAACTAATGCACCACTACCCATAGTGAAGAAATGGTGAACCCAAACGATAAAGCTTAAGAACGCAATACCACCAGTTGCCCAGACCATACTTTGATGTCCGAATAATCTTTTTCTAGCAAAAGTAGGGATGATTTCTGAGTAAATACCGAATGCCGGTAATACTAGAATATAAACTTCAGGGTGACCCCATACCCAGAAGAAGTTAGCCCATAACATTGGCATACCACCATTAGCAACTTCAAAGAAGCTTGTTCCCATTAAACGGTCGAATGTCATTAAAGCAAGTGCGACAGTTAAAATAGGGAAGGCTAAGATAATTAATAATGATGTAATTAATGTTGTCATTGAGAACATTGGGATTTGCATAAATTTCATTGATTTAGTACGTAATTTTAAGATTGTAACAAAGAAGTTAATACCTGTCATTAACGTACCAATACCAGCGATTTGAATTGCAATTAAATAATAGTTAATACCTGTACCTGGACTGAAGTCAGTTGCAAGTGGCGCATAGTTTGTCCAACCAGCAGCTGGCGAACCACCAATTACGAATGAAATATTAAATAATCCCATTCCGGCAGCAAATAACCAGAAACTTAAGTTATTTAACATAGGGAATGCAACATCTCGAGCACCTAATTGTAATGGTACAACAACGTTCATTAAACCAATTAAGAACGGCATTGCCATGAAGATAATCATGATTACACCATGTGTTGTAAAGATTTCATTATAGTGCTGAGATTCAAGTAATGTATTATCTGGTGTCATTAATTGTAAACGGATAAGAAGTGCATCTACACCGCCACGGAAGAACATAATGATTGCAGATATAATATACATTACACCAATTTTTTTATGGTCAACTGAAGTTAACCATTCTGTATAAAGCCATTTCCATTTTTTGTAATATGTTAGTCCACCAACAACACATATACCTGTTAATACAAGTAAAACTTGTGCCATTGTTATCATCCAGTCACTTTGAACGATAAATTCATTCCATGGAAAATTCATTACTTGTCACCTCCATGGTTCTTATCTGAAGATTTTTCATCATCAGATTTTGCATCTTCTTGCATTTTTTCCATTTCGTCCATATGATGTTTTTCTTCTTTTTTGAAGTCACTGTCATATTTTTCGTTATTTTTAAGAATCATAGGTTTCATTCCATGACGTTCATAGTTAGGGTTTGTAACAGTCACTTTACGTGCAGGTAATACTGGTTTTTCTGTTACGCCTTCACTTTCATCATAGAAGTTTGGATCTTTTGGTTCATAGCGGAAACGTTTATAAGCATGGAAAATGTATTCAGGATCCGCAGCAGGATCTACATATGCTAAGTGTGTTCCACTAAAAGTAAGTTCTTCATTCTTAGTTGTAGGTAAAAGTTGATGATCGAATGTATCTTGATCAATTGTTTTACGTTTTTGAGATTTAGAAACCCATTTATCATAATCTTCATTGCTTACAGCGTTAACATTAAATGTTTGTCTAGAGAACCCTTCACCATTAAAGTTAGAGTTTCTACCTTTAAATGTACCTGTTTCGTTTGCTTGCAATGTCCAATCCATTGTCATGCTAGTCATCGCGTACTTCTGTCCACCTAATTGAGGTACCCAGAAACTTGTCATTGTATCCATAGATTGTAATTTAAATAGAACTGGTCGACCTTCTGGAATTGTTACATGATTGACAGTTTCTACTTTCTCATCTGGATAACTAAAGAACCACTTAAAGCCTGCACTTGTTGCATAAATAACAACTGGGTCTTCTTCTGACTTTGGTGCTTCTTCATAGAAATACAATGATTTAATTGTTGGTACAGCTAATACCACAAGTATGATTATTGGAATAATAAACCATACAGCCTCTAAAACGACGTTGTGATGCATCGTACCAGATGTTTCGTTTTTTGTTTTTCTATATTTAATAATAAATATTAAAAACAAAACGGAGACCACTATAACAATAAAGACCATCATTATAATTGAAAAGATAATTAAGAAATGTTGATCTTCAGCCATAGGGCCTTTGGGGTTTAATACTTCTAAATTTGAACAACCACTAAGTAAAATACCTAATGTTGACATGAGAAGTATTGACTTTAACTTTGCCACGTTTTTTACCTCCCAATTTTCTATATACCTATATATATGGCTAGACCTTAATTTTAAAGGATTTAAACATATTTACAAGGCTATAAAATAGGGTGTAAGCGTTATAATATAAAAATGTATTTAATTAACTTTGATATGACGCGTTTTTTCCTAATTGTTAAATTTTTGTGTACATTTTAAAAATATTTAAAAAAACGAAAAAACATCTTTAAATTGTTAAAAACATTGAGTTTTCAGCTTATTAAGAATAGTTTAAAATATTTTTAATGTTCTTTAATAAGTACTTAAATGAAACATAAAATTAAAAATTACACTTTTGATAAATATAAAAAAACAAACCAAATGAATGAAGTCATTTGGCTCGTTTATATATGATTATTTTACTGTAATTGTTCTACCTTCAGCTGAAATATGACCGTCAGCATCTGATACTGCGTAACCAACTTTGTATTTACCTGGTTTGCTAGTGTCTACTTCACCACTTGTAACAATGTCAGATGTTAAATCTTTTCCTGATTTATCTTTAGCTGTTATACCTTTTAATAAGTCAAAGTCTTGACCTTTTTTAATGGTAACGTCTTTAATACCTGATAATTCAGGATTAGGTGCTAAATCTGCATCGTTTACGTAAACGCCTCTTTTGTATGTGTAGTAGTAGCCATCAGAGTCTTTTACGTGATAAGTGATATATTGTAAACCAGTTTTAGATGTGTCAATATCACCTTTAACAGTTACTTTATCAGTGATGTCTCCGTCTTTTTTGTCAGATGCTTTAACACCTTTCATCGGATCGAAGTGGTCACCTTGATAAACTAAATCTTTAGTTGGCACTGTAATAATTGGCATATTTTCATCTAAATCTTTAGTAGATGTCTTTTTGTTAGATGCTACTTCAGCTTTAGATTCATCTTTATGCTTATCTTTAGTATCGTTGTCTTTAGAACCATTTAATGAACCTTCTTTGACAACATATACATAATGCCATTTTGTTCTATATGCGCCATCAGAATCTGTGACTTTATATTGTACTTTGTATTTACCTAATTTAGAAGTATCAACGTCACCAGTTACTTTAATCTTATCTGTTAAGTCTCCATCTTCTTTATCATATGCTTTTATGCCTTTTAATGAATCGTAGTCAGCACCTTTTTCAACAACGTCACCCTCAACACCTTTAATTTGTGGAAGGCTGTTTCCAGTAGCACTCGCAGTTAATGAAGGTGTAACAAGTGAAGCAGAAACACCAAGTACTGTAAGTGATTGTAATATTTTATTCATCATTTTTTATGTACTCCTTTGTTGTAAGCTATAAGGAAAGAATAACATGTCTCGTTTTTCATTTCCTTACTAAATGATATATTATCGTAATATTTTCACATTTACATCGACCTTTAGACCGATTTCCTAACTTAAGTAGTGTAAACAGTGTCTTTTAGGGTGTTTTTAGGGATGATATCACTTAAATAATATTGATCAAGCGTACGTAAGTACTCCATTAAAGCATGATTGAGTGCACCTTTTAATCCACAATTTAATGCTATTGGACAAGTGTTTGTTTCCATATTAAAGCATTCTACTAATTCAAAATGATCTTCAGTTTGTCTAACAAGTTTACCTATATTAATGTCACTAGGGGACTGATTGAGGATTATGCCACCATTTCTTCCTCTTATGGATTTTAAGTATCCTAACTTAACAAGTTGATGTACGACTTTTGTTAAATGATTTTTTGATATGCCATAAAAGTTTGAAATCTCTTCTATTTGAGATTGTTTATTTTGTTGAGCTAAATACATGAGGACACGTAAAGAATAATCCGTGTATTGGGTGAGCTTCATAAAGTTCAACCTCCTTATAATATATTAATTATACTTTATATGAAGGTTAAAAAACAATCAATCAATATATGTATTTTTAAAAGAGTGACAACTTTGTAAACTTTTTGCAAACTGTATTGAAAAACATTGTGAAATTATTTACAATTAAACATGTATTTAAAATATATCTTTTAGAGGGGGACTTCTGATGTTATCAGAACAAACTAAAGAAATCGTAAAACAAACAGTACCAGTATTAGAACAATACGGAAATGAAATTACAAAAGTCTTTTATCAAAGAATGTTTGAAGCACATCCTGAATTATTGAACATATTTAATAAATCTAACCAAAAACAAGGTAAACAACAAACAGCTTTGGCACAAACAGTTTTAGCAGCAGCTAAACATATCGATCATTTAGAAGCAATCGTTCCTAACGTAAATCAAATTGCACATAAACATCGTGCATTACAAGTTAAAGAAGAACATTATCCAATTGTTGGTGAATTCTTATTAAAAGCAATTAAAGAAGTTCTAGGCGATGCAGCTACAGATGATATTATGAATGCTTGGGAAGAAGCATATGGTGAAATCGCAGGCGTATTTATCCAAATGGAAAAAGCAATGTACGAAGCAGCAGCTTGGGACGACTTTAAATCATTTAAAATTACAAATATCGAAGATCAAGGTACTTCAATGAAATCATTTGAAGTTGAACCAGTAGATAACATTAAAATTCCTGAACTTGTTGCAGGTCAATATATTACTGTACGTATTAAACCAACAAACGATGATAATTTAGCATTAAGACATTACTCAATTTACTCTGTAAAAAATGACGGTAAAATAAGATTTGCTGTAAAACGTGAAGGAGAAGGCGAGAAAAAAGGTCTAGTATCTCATGATTTACATGATAAATATTCAGTTGGAGATACAATTGAACTTTCAGCTCCAGCAGGTGATTTCAAAGTAGAATCAGATAAAGATAAAAAATTATTACTATTATCTTCTGGTGCAGGTGTTACACCAATGCTAGCTATGTTAGAAGATGAAGCATATAAAGGTAGAAATGTTCATTTCGTACATGTAAATGAAGCAGAAAAAGACGTACCATTTAAAGAAGAAGTAGACGCATTAAACGCAATGAACGAAAATGTAGAAGTTACTTATCATTTAAAAGAAAAAGACGGATATTTAACAAGCAATGAATTGAGCAATTGGATTAATGAAGACGTCGACATCTATTTATGTGGTGGTATCACATTTATGGATACAATATTTGATGAGTTAGAAAAATTAAATATTGGTCAAGCAGATGTTCACTTCGAACCATTTGGTCCAAAAATGAGTATTACAAACGTATAATTTAAATATTTAAAACACCATCCTATTATGATCAGCATAGTGGGGTGGTGTTTTTTATATTGTTAGGGACAGAATTTGGAGAAGTGTCCGTAATGGGTGTCGTTAGGGACAGAATTCTGAGAAGTGTCCGTAAGAGGTGTCGTTAGGGACAGAATTCTGAGAAATGTCCGTAAGAGGTGTCGTTAGGGACAGAATTCTGAGAAATGTCCGTAAGAGGTGCTGTTAGGGACAGAATTCTGAGAAATGTCCGTAAGAATGGCCCGCCTAATTACCACAATTCAGAATAATGGAAGTTAGCGAGTCCTAATCACCACAATTCAGAATAGTGGAAGTTACAGCATTCTAATTACCACAATTCAGAATAATGGAAGTTAGCGAGTTCTAATTACCACAATTCCGAATAATGGTAGTTAGCACATTCCATCTACCACAATAAATAAAAGCGGAACCGTCATCGGGTTCCGCTTTTTCTATATTATAATTTTATTCAAGTCCGTTTTTCCATTTTTCTGCTAATAATGTATTGTTCAATACCATAGTGATTGTTAATGGACCGACGCCGCCTGGTACTGGTGTGATTGCACTAGCTACTTCTTTAACAGCTTCGAAATCGACGTCACCTTTTAATTTACCATTCTCATCTGGTGTGTTACCGACATCGATAATAACTGCTCCTGGTTTTACTAAGTCTTTTGTAACGAGGTGTACGCGTCCGACTGCACTTACGATTACGTCTGCTTGTTTTAAGACTTCTTCTGTATTTGTTGATTTTGAATGTAATAAAGTAACAGTTGCATCTTGATCTGTTAATAATTTACTAACTGGTTGACCAACAATATGACTTCTACCGATTACGGCTACGTTTTTTCCTTTTAAGTCAATATCTGCATGTTTGAGAATTTCCATTATACCTAGTGGGGTACATGGGATAAATGTTCTTTCTCCAGTATATAATCTACCAATATTTATAGGATTAAATCCATCTACATCTTTGTCAGGATTGATTGCTTCTAATACTTTTGCTTCAGAAACTTGTTTTGGAAGTGGAACTTGGACTAATATACCACTTACTGAATCGTCATTATTTAATCTATCGAGTTCAGATAATACTTCTTCTTCAGTAGATGATTCATCCATATGTACAATTTCAGAAATCATACCAATCTTTTCAGCTGCTTTTTTCTTAGAATTAACATAACTTTGACTCGCGCCATCATTACCAACGAGTATGACCGTTAATTTAGGTACGATGTTATGTTCTTTTAACTTTTCAACTTCTGCTTGAAGACCTGCTCTGTAAGTCTTCGCTATTTCTCTACCGTCTAATATCTTAGCTACCATGAAAATTGCCTCCTATTAATAATCGAACTATATTGATTGATACAATGAAAATTATGCCCTTAATACGAACATAAATCAAACTTTTTTGTAAAAAATATATAAAATGTTCGTTTTTTCATTGAAAATAGCATGATCAATTGTTATGCTATATCTGTAATATACACAGAAAAGATTAAATATTTCAACTATTTGAAAGGGTGACCTACATGAAAGTGGCAGTAATAATGGGTAGTTCTTCAGATTGGCCAATCATGAAAGAAGCATGCGATATGCTTGAATATTTTAATATTCAATATGAGAAAAAGGTCGTATCTGCACATCGAACACCATTAGAAATGGTTGACTTTGCTAAAAATGCTACTGATCATAATATAGATATTATTATTGCTGGAGCAGGTGGGGCAGCACATTTACCAGGAATGGTAGCTTCATTAACAACAGTTCCAGTGATTGGTGTACCTATTGAATCAAAAAGCTTAAAAGGTATGGATTCATTGTTGTCGATAGTACAAATGCCTGGTGGGATACCAGTTGCGACAACTGCAATAGGAAAAGCCGGATCTAAAAATGCTGGTATTTTAGCCGCAAGAATGATCGGTATGACAGATGAAAATGTAAGAAAACAACTCGTGAATTATGAAAAAAGTTTAGTCGATAAAGTGGAGGAAATGCAAAATGACTTATTATAACCTAGAATCAGGTGACATGATAGGTATTGTCGGTGGAGGTCAATTAGGTAAAATGATGGCTCAGTCTGCTCAAAGAATGGGATTTCAAGTTGTTGTTTTAGACCCTGACGAAGATTGCCCTGCAAGATTTGTAGCACACCAATTTATAAACGCTGAATTTTCGGATATAGATGCACTCAATCAGCTTGGTGACATCTCTAAAGTTGTAACTTATGAATTTGAAAATATAGATGCACAACAGTTAGAAAAACTTTCCAATCAATTTAATATTCCTCAAGGGAGCCAAACAGTTGCTTTATTACAAGATCGCTTAACTGAAAAACAAACATTAGAAAGCGCAAATGTTCAAATTGTACCGTTTATGGAAGTTAAGTCAACAGAAGACTTGAATGAAGCTATAGAAACAATTGGCTATCCATTTATTATAAAGACACGCTTTGGTGGATATGACGGTAAAGGTCAGCTTGTCATTCAATCTAAAGAAGATTTAGATGAAGCTAAGAAATTAATTACTGATACACCTTGCGTAGTTGAAAAATATCTCCCTCTATTTAAAGAAGTATCCATAACAGCAACACGTGATATATATGATCATACAGTTTATTTTCCATTACAAGAAAATGAACATAGAAACCAAATTTTATATAAGACAGTTGTTCCAGCTAGAGTAGATTTAGAAGCACAAGCTATACAAGAAGTTCAAAAAATTATGACGAAGTTACATTTTGTAGGAACGTTTACAATTGAATTTTTTGTAACGGAAGATCATCAACTTTATGTGAATGAAATTGCACCAAGACCACATAATTCAGGACATTACTCTATCGAAGCATGTGATTACTCACAATTTGATACACATATACTTGCTGTTGCAGGATGGCATTTACCGAAAAAGATTACTTTATTACAACCAGCAATCATGATGAATTTGCTAGGACAAGATGTGTTGAATTTACAAGAAGTTTTTAGTGAGCATCCTGAATGGCACGTTCATATTTACGGTAAAAAGGTCAATAAAGTAAATCGTAAAATGGGACATATTACAAAATTATCAACAGATTTAAATAAAGATGAAAACCAATTTAATCAATTATTTGAAGGGCGGAACGATTAATATGTCATTACTTTATGAAGGCAAAGCTAAAAGAGTTTTCAATACGGATCAAGATGGTATTTTGAGAATCGAATATAAAGATGAAGTGACTGCTGGAAATGGTGCTAAAAAAGATAAAATGCTTGGAAAAGGGCGTTTAAACAATTTAATTACATCAAAAATATTTGGAATATTGCGACAAAAAGGCGTTGAGAGCCACTTTGTAGAACAAATTTCTGAAACAGAACAACTTGTTAAAGCTGTAGAAATATTCCCGTTAGAAGTTGTCGTAAGAAATGTTGCAGCAGGCTCAATTTGTAAACGACTAGGTTTTGAAAAGGGACATGAATTTAAAGAACCTTTATTAGAACTATTCTATAAGAAAGATGAGTTGAATGATCCACTTATTACGGATGATCACGTGTCATTATTGAATATTGCTTCATCAGAAGAATTATCAACCATTAAAAAAGAAGCATTAAAAGTAAATAAAGTATTAAGTGAAATTATGGATGACATGAATTTAATACTCGTAGATTACAAAATCGAATTTGGCATAACATCTGATGGAGAAATCTTATTAGCGGATGAAATTTCTCCAGATACATGCAGAATTTGGGACAAAGAAACAAAAGAAAACTTTGATAAAGATGTATATAGAGAAGATACAGGCTCATTAATTGATACTTATGAAACTTTCTACAAAAAATTGGAGGAACTATAAAATGAAAAAGATTGAATTGCATATTACGTTACAAGGTCAAGTATTAGATACACAAGGACAAGCTTTAAATAGAGCGGTACACGATTTAGGCTATGAACAAGTTAATGATATAAGAGTAGGTAAAGTTATTTACATGACTGTTGATGAAACTGATGAAAATTCAATCAAGAATATCGTTAATACTTTAAGTGAGAAGCTATTTGCCAATACGGTTATTGAAGAATATAGTTTTAAAATCTTAGAAGATAAGGAGAACGCATAATGAAATTAGCTGTATTAGTATTTCCAGGATCTAATTGCGATCGTGATATGTATAATGCTGCTAAACGTTCAGGTGTCGAAGCGGCATATGTAGACTATAGAGAAACTTCTCTTGAAGGTTTTGATGGTGTGTTAATACCTGGAGGTTTCTCATTTGGTGATTATTTAAGATCAGGTGCAATGGCACGCGTAGCACCAATTATTAGTGAAGTAAAAAGACTTGCAAGTGAAGGTAAACCAGTACTTGGCGTATGTAATGGGTTCCAAATCTTAACAGAGGTTGGTTTGTTACCAGGTGCACTGTTACATAACGACAGTCATTTATTTGTAAGTAGAAATGAATCGTTAACAATTGTAAATAACGAAACGAAATTCACACATCAGTATGATAAAGATGAAACTGTTATTTATCCTGTTGCGCATGGTGAAGGTCACTATTATTGTACAGATGAATTATATGAAGAACTTGTGAATCATAATCAAATTATTTTAACTTACAATGATAATCCTAATGGTTCATATAAAGATATAGCTGGTATTACGAATAAAGAAGGAAATGTTTGTGGGATGATGCCTCATCCAGAACGTGCCATGGAAACATTACTTGGTTCAGATAGTGGCGTTAAATTATTTCAATCTATGATCGAAAGTTGGAGGGAACAACATGTCTAAGTTTTTAGAACCTAGTATAGAAGAAATTGAAAAAGAATATTTATATAGAGATATGGGTTTAACGGACGAAGAATATCAAAAAGTCGTAAGCATTTTAGGACGTAAACCGAACTTTACTGAAATAGGTATATTCTCGGTAATGTGGAGTGAACATTGCTCATATAAACATTCTAAACCATTTTTAAAACAATTCCCTACTTCTGGAGAACATGTATTAATGGGTCCAGGTGAAGGTGCTGGTGTTGTAGATATCGGTGATAATCAAGCAGTCGTGTTTAAAGTAGAATCTCATAACCATCCTTCAGCAATTGAACCTTATCAAGGTGCTGCTACAGGTGTTGGTGGTATTATCCGCGATATCGTATCAATCGGAGCAAGACCTATTTCTTTATTAAATAGTTTAAGATTTGGCGAGTTATCTAATAAGACAAACCGCAGATTGTTTAGTGGAGTCGTAAAAGGTATCGGTGGTTACGGAAACTGTATCGGTATACCGACAGTAGCAGGTGAGATTGAATTTGATGAAAGATATGATGGTAATCCACTTGTTAATGCGATGTGTGTTGGCATTATAGATCATGACAAAATTCAAAAAGGTACTGCTAAAGGTATCGGAAATCCAGTTATCTACGTTGGTTTAAAAACAGGTAGAGACGGAATTCATGGTGCAACATTTGCATCTGAAGAATTGAGTGAAGCATCTGAAAGTAAGAGACCATCAGTACAAATTGGAGATCCATTTGTAGGTAAAAAATTAATGGAAGCAACTTTAGAAGCAATTACTTATCCTGAATTAGTAGGTATCCAAGACATGGGTGCAGCAGGATTAACGTCATCTTCTTCTGAAATGGCAGCTAAAGGTGAAAGTGGTATTCATTTGCACTTAGAGAAAGTACCGACAAGAGAAGAAGGTATCTCACCATATGAAATGATGCTTTCAGAAACACAAGAACGTATGTTATTAGTAGTTGAAAAAGGTACAGAACAAAAATTCTTAGATTTATTTGATCATCATGAATTAGATTCTGCTGTTATAGGTGAAGTAACAGATACAAATAGATTTGTTTTATCTTATGAAGATGAAATATACGCTGATATTCCTGTTGAACCTTTAGCTGATGAAGCACCCGTTTATATTCTAGAAGGTGAAGCAAAAGAATTTAAGCACAATGATAATCAATATGATGAAATCAATGTAGAAGAAGTATTCCAAAAACTAATTAATCATCCAACAATTGCATCTAAACATTACGCATATGACCAATATGATCAACAAGTTGGTGCCAATACAATTATCAAGCCAGGTATAAGTGCTGGAGTAGTTAGAGTGGAAGGTACAAATAAAGCGATAGCTTCTACTATAGATGGAGAAGCGAGATATGTTTATAACAATCCATATGAAGGTGGGAAAATGGTTGTTGCAGAAGCGTATAGAAATTTAATTTCTGTAGGTGCTAAACCATTAGCAATGACAGATTGCTTAAATTATGGTTCTCCTGAGAAGAAAGATATATACCAACAACTTGCAGATTCTACTAAAGGAATGGCTGAAGCTTGTGAAGCCTTAAATACACCAGTCGTATCAGGGAATGTTTCTTTATACAATGAAACAAAAGGGACGTCAATTTTCCCTACACCTGTAGTCGGTATGGTTGGTTTAATTGAAGATGTGACGTATTTAAATGATTATCAACCAAAAGTAAATGATCGTGTATACGTAGTTGGAGAAACGAAAGATGACTTTGGTGGCAGTCAGATTGAAAAATTATTATTTAAAGAAGTTAATCATGAACCAAGTTCAATTGATTTATCAGCAGAAGTAAAACGTGGAGAACAAATTAAAGATGCTATACGTTCAGGCAAAATTTCACATACGCAAGCTGTTGGTAAAGGTGGTCTTGCTATTGGACTTGCAAAAATAGCTACACACTTTAACTTAGGATTAGATGTGACGTTACCAGTAACAAATGCTCAATTATTTAGTGAAACTCAAGGTAGATATATTGTTGTCGTTAAAGAAGGACAATCTATAGATATTGACGATGCCGTTGAAATAGGTCGTGTTACTGATAATGCTCAATTTACGATTAAAAATGATGCTGCTCAAATTAAATACAATGTATCTGATTTGAATGAGCAATTGAAAGGGGCAATAGCTCAATGCATGATATCAAGAGTTTAAATGAAGAATGCGGCGTATTTGGTATATGGAATCATCCAGAATCTGCACAACTCACTTACATGGGGCTTCATAGTTTACAACATAGAGGTCAAGAAGGTGCAGGAATTGTAACTTCAAACGGTTTCGAGTTAAAAGGTGAAAGAGGATTAGGCTTATTATCTGATGCGATTACGGATGTACAATTAGAAGGTTTTAAAGGGAATCAGCATGCGATAGGTCATGTAAGATATGCAACTTCTGGTAATAAAGGAATTGAAAATATTCAACCTTTTTTATATCACTTTTATGATATGAGTGTTGGTGTTTGTCACAATGGTAACTTAGTCAATGCACAAAGTTTAAGAAAAGAATTAGAACAAGAAGGCGCAATTTTCCATTCTTCTTCTGATACTGAAGTGATTATGCATCTTATAAGAAGAAGTAAAGCGCCTACTTTCGAAGAAGCATTGAAGGAAAGTTTGAATACAGTTAAAGGTGGTTTCACATTTGCTTTATTAACAAAAGATGCACTATATGGTGCTGTTGACCCAAATGCAATAAGACCTTTAGCTGTAGGCAGAATGAAGACGGGTGCTTATATCATTGCTAGTGAAACATGTGCAATTGATGTACTTGGCGCAGAGTTTGTGAGAGATATTCATGCAGGTGAGTATATTGTTATAAATGATGATGGTATAAGAGTTGAATCATACACAACGGAAACAACGACTGCAATTTCAGCGATGGAGTATATTTACTTTGCAAGACCCGATTCTACAATTGCAGGTAAGAATGTTCATGCAGTTCGTAAAGCATCTGGAAAAAAATTAGCTCAAGAAAGTCCGGCTTTAAATGCTGATATGGTAATCGGCGTACCAAACTCTTCACTTTCAGCAGCATCTGGTTATGCAGAAGAGAGTCATTTGCCTTATGAAATGGGGCTTGTAAAAAATCAATATGTCGCTCGAACATTTATCCAACCGACACAAGAATTACGAGAACAAGGTGTACGCGTGAAATTATCAGCTGTAAAAGATATCGTACATGGTAAAAATATTGTGCTTGTTGATGATTCTATTGTGAGAGGGACAACAAGTAAACGTATCGTCAGAATGTTAAAAGACGCTGGAGCAAATGAAGTTCACGTACGTATCGCATCACCAGAATTCATGTTTCCAAGTTTCTATGGTATCGATGTGTCGACATCTGCTGAACTGATTTCTGCACATAAATCACCTGAAGAAATTAGAGATTATATCGGTGCAGATTCACTTGCATATTTATCAGTTGATGGCTTAATACGATCAATAGGGTTAGATAAAGACGTACCTTATCACGGATTATGTGTAGAAAGCTTTACTGGTGACTATCCAGCAGGTCTTTATGACTATGAAGAAAGATATTATCAAAACTTAAGTCCACGTCAAAAATCTTATTTAGCTAGTAATAAACAATACTTTAATAAAGAGGGTAATCTTAATGTCGAAAGCATATAAAGCATCTGGTGTAGATATTGAAGCTGGTTATGAAGCGGTCAATAGAATGAAGTCACATGTTCAAAGCACAATGAGAAAGGAAGTTCTAGGCGGTTTAGGTGGCTTTGGTGCTGCATTTGATCTGTCACAATTAAATATGAAGAAACCAGTACTTGTTTCTGGAACAGATGGTGTTGGTACAAAGCTTAAACTCGCAATTGATTATAACAAACATGACACAATCGGTATCGATGCCGTTGCGATGTGTGTGAATGATATTTTAACGACTGGCGCAGAACCTTTGTATTTCCTTGATTATATTGCGACGAATAAAGTAAATCCTGAGACAATTGAAGCGATTGTTTCAGGTGTATCTGTCGGTTGTAAAGAAACGAACTGTGCATTAATTGGTGGAGAAACTGCTGAAATGGGCGAAATGTACCATGAAGGAGAATATGATATTGCTGGATTTTGTGTTGGTGCTGTTGAAAAAGATGACTATATTGACGGCAGTGAAGTTAATGAAGGTGACGTCATAATTGGTATTACATCAAGCGGTATTCATTCAAACGGCTACAGTTTAGTTAGAAATTTAATTAAAGAAAGTCAAATTAACTTAAATGATGCATTTGATGAAGAAAGAACGTATTTAGAAACTTTTCTTGAATCAACAAAACTATATGTTAAACCTGTTCTTACCGTGTTAGATAAAGTAAAAGTTAAAGGTATGTCTCACATAACTGGTGGAGGATTTATTGAAAATATTCCAAGAGCGATTCCAGAAAATAAAGATGCACATATCGATGTTCAATCATATGAAGTACCACAAATATTCCAATGGTTAAAAGAGCAAGGAAAGATTGAAGCAGAGGAAATGTATAATGTGTTTAATATGGGAATCGGCTTTGTACTTATCGTTAACAAAGAAGATGCTCAAGAAACATTAGATATTTTGAAAGAACAAAATGAAGAAGCATATGTAATAGGTGAAATTTCAAACGGAACAGGTCAGGTCAAATTGACGGGGGTTCAATCATGATTAAAATAGCGGTATTTGCATCAGGAAATGGATCAAACTTTGAAAAAATAATGGAAAATATCGAAGCAGGTTATTTAGACCATATAGAAGTAACAGCATTGTATACAGATAACCCTAATGCCTTTTGTATAGAAAGAGCAAGAAGATTTAATTTACCTGTTTATATCATAGATCCAAGAACTTACGATAGTAAAAAAGAATATGAAGAAGCACTACTCACGAGATTATCTCAAGATCGTGTAAGTTGGGTTATTCTCGCAGGATATATGAAAATTGTTGGTCCTACATTATTAAAACAATATGAAGGTAAAATGTTGAATATACATCCATCAATATTACCAAGTTTTCCTGGAAAGGACGCTGTAGGGCAAGCATTAGATTACGGCGTACGTGTTACAGGAGCAACTGTTCATTATGTTGATAGCGGTATGGATACTGGCGAAATTATAGACCAATTAAGCTGTAAAGTATATCCAGATGATACGAGAGAAACATTACAATTAAGAATACAGAACTTAGAATACGAATTATATCCACGTGTTATGAAAGAAATTATTCAATAAAGGAGTCTTTACAAAATGAAGAATGCAATATTAAGTGTGTCAGACAAAACAAATATAGAAGATTTCGCAAGCAAATTAATAGAAAATGATTATAAAATCTTTTCAACTGGTGGTACTAAAAAGGCATTAGAAAATGCTGGGATTGAAGTATATTCAGTTTCAGAGTTAACAAACTTTCCAGAAATAATGGATGGAAGAGTTAAAACTTTACATCCAGGTGTACATGGAGGGATTCTTGCAAATCGTTCTATTCCTGAACATTTAACAGCATTAAAAGAACAAGACATCGACTTAATTGACTTAGTAGTCGTAAATTTATATCCATTTAAAGAGACTGTTAAGAAAGAAGATGTAACAGAAGATGAAGCAATTGAAAACATCGATATCGGTGGACCAACTATGTTACGAGCAGCAGCTAAGAACTTCAAATTTGTTACAACAGTCGTAGATCCTTCTGATTATAATGAAGTTATTGAACGTATTGCTTCTGACAAATTAGATGAAAATTATCGTAAATCACTAATGGTAAAAGTATTTAAACATACAAATGATTATGATAATGCGATTGTTGAATTCTTTGGAAATACATCAGAAACATTAAGATATGGAGAAAACCCTCAACAAAATGCTACTTTTGTAAAGACTTCAAACGAACCGAATACATTAGCTGGCGCTAAACAATTACATGGTAAAGCTTTAAGCTTTAATAACATTAAAGATGCCGATGCAACGTTATCACTTATTAAAAAGTTTGAACAACCTGCAGCTGTTGCAGTGAAACATATGAACCCATGTGGAGTTGGTGTAGGCGCAACTATTGAAGAAGCATACGATTATGCATATGAAGCGGATTCTCAATCTATATTTGGTGGTATTGTCGCTTTAAATAGACATGTTACAAAGGAATTAGCGGAGAAATTACATTCTATTTTCTTGGAAGTTATTATTGCACCAAGCTATGAAGCCGATGCGTTGGAAGTCCTAACAGCGAAGAAGAATATTAGATTACTAGAAATTGATATGACAGAAACGCAAGATGAACAAGAATTTGTATCAGTTTCAGGTGGATACTTAGTTCAAGATAAAGATAATGCAACATTAACGCGCGAAGAAATGAAAGTCGTTACAGATGTTGAACCAACTGAAGCACAATGGAAAGCTTTAGAACTAGGATGGAAAGTTGTCCGCTCAGTTAAAAGTAATGCCATTGTACTTGCGAACGATCACCAAACTGTTGGTGTTGGAGCTGGACAAATGAATAGAGTTGGTTCTGCAAAAATAGCAATTGATCGTGCAATCGAAATGAATGAAAATGTAGCCTTAGCGTCTGATGGATTTTTCCCAATGGGTGACACTGTAGAAACAGCTGCTAAAGCAGGTATTAAAACAATTATCCAACCAGGTGGATCTATTAAAGATCAGGATTCAATAGATATGGCAAATAAATATGGCATCAGTATGGTATTTACTGGTATGAGACACTTTAAACATTAGGAGGTCAATATGAAAGTACTTGTTATAGGATCAGGTGGAAGAGAACATGCGTTAGCTCAAAAATGTCAATCGTCTAAATTAGTAAATGAAGTCTTTGTCATTCCGGGTAATGATGCAATGGAAGAAGTTGCGACAATTATATCGGATGTTCAAGAAAATGACCATTTAGCTATAAAATCTTTTGTAGAAGAAAACAATATTGAATGGGTAATAATTGGACCTGAACAACCTTTAATAGATGGATTAACAGATGCATTAGAGGAAACAAATGCTAAAGTCTTCGGACCTAATAAAGAAGCAGCACAATTAGAAGGTTCTAAAGAATTTGCGAAAAAAATTATGGAAAAGTATGATATTCCAACTGCAGAATATAAGACAATCACAACAAAAGAAGAAGCAATCAATTATGTTGAGCAGTGTAAAATACCTATTGTACTTAAAAAAGATGGACTTGCAGCTGGAAAAGGTGTAATCGTTGCTTTAACACGTGAAGAAGCAAGAGAAGGCGTAGAAACTTTATATCAAACACCTCATGAGAAAGTCGTATTTGAAGAGTTTCTTGATGGAGAAGAATATTCAGTTATGACATTTGTAAATCAATCATATGCAGTTCCATTTGATTGTATCGCCCAAGATCATAAACGTGCATTCGATGGTGATAAAGGGCCGAATACTGGTGGTATGGGTGCATACTGTCCAGTACCTCATATTACGGACGATGTATTGGAAGAAACGAATCAAAAAATCGCACAACCTGTTGCGGATGCTTTAGTGAGTGAAGGGATTAACTATTTTGGTTTGATTTATATTGGCGCAATTTTAACAAAAGAAGGACCAAAAGTAATTGAATTTAATGCAAGATTCGGTGATCCAGAGGCACAAGTATTATTGACTAAATTAGATTCTGATTTTATTGAAATATTAAACAAGGTGTATCATAAAGAACCTTTAACATTAGAATGGAAAGATGAAAGTGTAGTAGGTGTCGTATTAGCATCTAAAGGATATCCAGGTAGCTATGATAAAGGATATTCAGTTGAAGGTTTAGAGCATGTAGATCAATATTTTGTAAGTGCTTTAAAGAAGAACTCTGAAGGTAAGTATGAAAATAATGGTGGACGTGTCATGATCGTTATCGGTACAGGTGACAATATTGAAGCGGCTCAAAAAAATGCATATGAACAAGTCAAACATATTAAAAGTGAACAACTATTCTATAGAAATGATATTGGACATAAAGCATTAAAAGTATATAAATCATAAATTAAAGGCTGAGACAACAAAGTTTGTCTCAGCCTTTTCATTGCGCTATATTTCATTCTTTTAGGGAAAGGTATGGTCAAATATAACGCAATGTTATCGAATATCTGAAATGTTTGTTATAGGTAAATAAACATTTAATAAATATGCGACAGCGACGAGTGCAATCGTCAATAAGATGAAATATAAATCATTTTTAGTGAAAGGTACTTTATAATAGAAAGTTCTTTTGCCGTTTGTGAATCCTTTTGCTTCCATCGCAACAGCTAACCTATGAGATTTTCTTATACTTTGACTTAATGTTGGAATGAGTAAATGGTGAATCCATTTTAAGCCTTTACGATTACTTTTATCTATAACTGCATATCGCATCTTTAAAGCTTGTCTTAACTGCATAAAAGAACTAAACATAAGCGGTATCATGCGTATAGAAGCCATGAAAGCATATGCAATTTTAGGTTTTACTTTTAAATGTTGCATGAAACTATAAAACACATAAATGATTTGCGAAGTAAATGGTATAACCATGCCGTAAAATGAAATGACAAGTGTACGCATGGTTACGTGAATACCTCTCAAAAAGCTTTCTTCAGTAATATGAATAATACCAAACTTGAATATTGTTTCATTTCCTTCACCATAAAAAATCATAAATAGGGAAGAAGTGAGTCCGAAAAATAAAGTGATAGCAATGACGATTAATAGTGGTAACCATCTCACGCCACTCATGAAGATTAGATAAAGGAACATAATAATCGTTAAATAAAGCATGAAATCAAATTGATGAATAAATATCGCATAGAAAAATAGAGTGATACCTAATATAAGTTTCGTTAGAATATTCACATCATCAATAAATGTACGGTATTTCTTCCAATTAGTTAACATGAGATTCACCACCGCTTACGTGTAATTGCTCATCTTTGATTGTCAATCTTCTAGTAGCATAACGATTAATAATCTCATTTTCGTGCGTAATCATTAAGATAGTTTGACCATGTTGAACGCGTTCATGAAATAATTTGATGAGTTCAAAGGTATTGTGACTGTCTAAACCAAATGTTGGCTCATCAAGTAAAATAATTTCAGAATTTGTACTTAATGCAGTTGCGACACTTAATCTTTTTTTCTGTCCTATTGATAATTCGAAAGGGTGTTGGTCTTTCACATGATTGAGTTTTAATAACGTCAACATGTCTTGGGTCTTGTCATGAGCTGTTTGTTTATCTTGATATGCATAATTGATAAATATTTCATTGTATACGGATGTTTCTATGAATTGTAATTCTGGATTTTGATATACGAAATACATATGTTGAGAAGCATCTTTTACTTTTTTGATCTGTTTATTTTTGTAAAATATTTGACCATTATATTTAATGAGCTGCATCATCGTTTCTAAAAATGTCGTCTTACCTGTTCCATTTGGTCCAGTGATTGTAAGCCACTCGCCACTTGAAATCGTCAATTCATCTATAGTAAATAGTTTTTTGGAGCCACGCAGTACATCTAACTGTTCTATATTTAATAATGGCATGTGCTCAGCAGTCTGTTTAGATAATTTGGGGGCATATTGCCACGAGTTAGGGTGCCAAACACCGTATTCATTTAAAATGTCTGTATGATGATATAATATATCTTGAGGTGTACTATCATGAGTGATTTCACCATTTTCATTCATTACAATAACTCTATCAACATAATTCCAAATATAATCAACTTTATGTTCTACGATTACAACAGTTTGATTATCCCAATGCTCCATAATCAAATCCCATAGTTGTGTTGTTGATTGATGATCAAGCATTGCTGTCGGTTCATCAAGAAATAAAGTATTTGTATCTTGTAATAATATAGAAGCAATCGCTAATTTTTGTTTCATACCACCACTTAAACGATTGATTTTAAGTGAAGGATCAGCATTTAAATTTACCTGTTTCATGGCATTTTTTATAAATCCGTCCATTTTATCAGGTTCGATGTTCATATTCTCAAGCACAAATGCTAATTCTTCTTTAATCTCAGGCATACAAAATTGCGTATCTGGGTCTTGGAAAATAACACCCGGGTGTGAATCGATATCGATTGAATCTACTTTCATCGGTATGTCCATCGATCTCGGTATAATACCGCTTAATACATTTAATAATGTACTTTTACCAGATCCACTTGGACCTAGTAGCAGTACTTTTTCTTTATCATTAATATTGATGTTTAAATTTTTAAATATAATGCGTTCATCATCAGGATACTTTAGTCTTAAATTTTTTAGTGATAACAATTGAATAACTCCTATAATAAGTCATAATCTTTTTTAGATGCTGGTTTGAACAATTTCGTAACACCAGTTTGGTCGAGTGCTTTTACAATTGCATAGCCTAATGCACCAGCAACGATTGCACCACTTAAAATTCTAATCGTAAACATTAAAATAACATTCCATAAAGCAACGTCACCTAAGTAATTATAGAACCAATCAATTGGTAACGTAATAATACCTGCAGCCATACCAGCTATAACAGCAACTGATAATTTTCTAGATTGATATCGAACAGCTAAGAAAATGATTTCACAAGCTAAACCTTGTAATAATGCGTATACAAATGTTGGAATATCGAATTGACCCATTACAATCGTTTCACCAGCACCGGCAGCAAATTCAGCAAGAATTGCAACACCAGGCTTTTGAATAATTAAATAAGTGACAATCGCTGCAATAAACCATACACCATATACAGATTGTTCTAGATGTAGACCGAGTGGTTTTAAAATTTCATAAGGTATCCATAAGAACTTATAAATGATTGCAAACAAAGCACCAATTAATACAGTTACTAAAATATCTGATAGGGTTAATCTTTTTGACATGTTAAATTCTCCTTTTAAATAAAAAAATGTGCACTCCTATATCTAAATAGAAGCGCACAAAAATATTGTTATCATTTAAAAATGAATATTATATGATTTACGAACACTTTCCTACGCTAGTATCATCTAGATCAGGTACAAAGGGTTCAGACCTTTTCATGTCTGTCTCAGTTTCAAAACACCCCTAGTGCATTTATTAATTTGTTATCCATACGATAAGTCTTATTAATCTTTTTGTCAATAGTAAATCATAAAACTGAAATTAATTTCTTAAATAAATGATTTATAAGTTATTAAAATAAATTATAAATAAAATAGGGAGCGAAATCACAATATATCTAAATTTGCGATTTCGCTCCCGGATAGGTAATGAAATTCATTTATTCAAATGTGTCTTGTATATTTTCTTTTGTTTCATCCTGACCTTTGTTGTTGTCTTGCTTATTTTCTTGTTCTTTCTTTTTAGCTTTTTCTGCTTCTTCTTTATGCTTATCATTATGAGTCATAATAACACTCCTTTAAAATGTATGATATTATTATATACCCAACTACATATAAGTATTAAACTTCTTGCTAGTACTTGGGACTGATTTTCAATATAATTAAAGACAATTGAAAATGAAACAATTATAATGTTCAATGAGGTGAAGAACATGGCTATAAAGAAAAAAAGCTGGGAAGTTCATTTTAGTCGAATTATAGGTATATTTCTTTTGATTACTGGATTACTTATACTTTTTAATGCGCCGCGTATTAAAGACTATAATATCAAGGATTCAAGTAATATCCATATCAATAACATTTGGGACTTTTTTGTAGCTTTTTTTGATGAATTAGTAAGAATATTGCACAATTATATTGGTAACTTTCCAGTTATCGCAGCAATTATTGTATTGCTATTTGGTGTGTTTGTATTATTAGTAGGACGTACTTTAAGAAGAACGACGCATTACGATTATGATATTTCTGTATTTTATATCGGACTGACAATTATTTTAATGATTGTTATTATGATGACCATGTTCCAAGTATATAGTTTTGCATCTTTCTTATTTATTATTCCATTTGCAATTCATGTGGGATATGTCGTTTATAAAAATGAGCTAAATCCAATGCATCGAAAGAAACATTATTTATGGATTATCATTTCATATGGATTATGTTATTTCATTTCACAATTTGCAATGAACCATAATATCGATGCTCAAAATGTAAAGCCTATAGACGTTATGAGTGTTAACTTATTCTTCATTCTATTATGGTGTCTAAGCCAAATGTCAGTTTGGATTAGTTTATATTTAAGAAGATCTTTACCAGTAAGTGATGAAGACATTGAACAATTTCATGAAGAAAGATATTCAAGAGTTAAAAATAACCGCTTAACAAGAAAAATATATACTTTAGCAGAAGGTTTTTACCAAAAATTACAGAATTTCAAACAGGCGACTTTAGAAAAATTCAATTCTGAAGAGGCAATTGCTAAAAGAAAACGCCGTAATGAAAAATGGAAAGAAATTATTAAAATTGAAGAAGACGATATTCCAAGATGGATGAGAAGACCGAAATGGTTAAAGAAAAGCTATATAGAATGGATAAGTACTGTAGTTTTATTCTTATTTACATTTATAGAGTTTAATAACCGAAATGGTTTATTCTTATCAGGTGAATGGAAATTATCTCAAATTCAATACGTTTTTGAATGGTTAACATTATTTATTATGATGTTATTGATTATTTTATATGCATACTTCAACTACACGACAAATTATAAGAATAAAAATAATTTTGGTAAGTTGTTTGTTATTTCAGCATTATTCTTTGAAATTGCAACGACATTCTTTGTATCAGCAATTCAAACGTCACAATTTTCCGTGTTTATCACACCAATTTCATTTTTATTATTATTATTTGTAACACCTGCATTTATCATTCACTTGAAAAAATCATTTTAATATCTTACACGATATAATTAGACACTTTATTGAGCGCATAGCGCTCAATAAAGTGTCTTTTATTTTATAATTTGCACGAGCAATTGCTGTATTTAAAAGTTTAAATATGTAATAAGTAAACTATTTTAATGAATTTATTCAAAAAATGTATTGCGTGGAATAATCTTATCCTTTATACTAACTTTAGTAAGCGTTTACATATAAGGGGATCAAAACTTTCTGGGGGAAATTTTGATTAATAAAATTCGGTTAACAGAGTATTCTAAAGGGGAATACTCTGTTTTTTGGTGTTTTGTATAATATACGTTATAATATGTGAGACATTTCGAAAGGATGGCTAATATATAATGAAACAATTAATGCTCAAAAAAGGAAAAGAAGATAAATATTTAAGAGGGTATCCTCTAGTAGAAAAAGACGACGTTTTTGATATGCCTAAAATGGATGAAGGCGAATTAGTTGCGCTTGTTGATGCAGGAAAAAGATTCATTGCAACTGCATATTATGGTGAACAAAATAAAGGTATAGGCTGGGTATTATCATTAGACTCAACTGAAAAGATTGATCATAACTTTTTTGTAAAGTTATTTGAAGAAGCTAAAAATGATAGAGCATATTATGAAAATGTAGATGGAATCAATGCATATAGATTATTTAATGCTGAAGGCGATGGAATTGGTGGACTGACAATCGATCATTATGATGGTCATTTATTAGTTCAGTGGTACTCAGTAGGGATATATCGATTGAAAGATAGAATATTACCTGCAATTAAAGAAGTCTTTGAATATAAATCAATTTTTGAGAAAAGAAGATTTAAAGGAATGGAAACAGCGTCAGACTTCGTAACGGGTGAAGCACCAGAATTTCCATATGTCATAGAAGAAAACCATATGTTCTATAATATTAACCTTGATGATGGACCTATGACAGGTATTTTCTTAGATCAAAAAGATGTTAGAAAAAAATTAAGAGACCACTATAGTCAAGATAAAGATATATTGAATTTATTTAGTTATACGGGTGCATTTTCAGTTGCAGCAAGTGAAAATGCTCGATCTACTACAAGTGTGGATTTAGCTAATAGAGCTAGACCATTAACTGAAGCAAACTTTGGTTTAAATACAATGGATCTTAATCAGAACCATATATTTATTATGGATGTATTTGATTATTTTAAATATGCTTTAAGACATGGCTTAAGTTATGACGTTGTCGTGATTGATCCACCAAGCTTTGCACGTAATAAGAAAAAGACTTTTAGTGTTCAGAAAAACTATCCTGAATTAATTGAAGGTGCATTAGAATTATTAAACGAGAATGGTAACTTAGTGTTAAGTACAAATTCAAGTGCTTTTCCACAAAAAGCATTCAAAAAAATGATTAATCAAACATTAGATCAATTAGGTGTAGATTATACAATCTCTGATGTAATGGGATTACCTAAAGACTTCAAGAGTCATCCACACTATAAACCAAGTAAATACTTGAAAGTCGTATTCGTACAAATAAATGGTTAAAATTTCCTAGTTCGGGTATATATTATTATAATAATGTTTGAATATAATCGAACTGTGAGGAGAATGGAAACAATGGGAATTTTCGATAAAATTACGACAAAAGCAGGCAATAAAGCATTTGGTATACAAGAAATAAAGAAACGTTCTGAATTACCAACTTCACAAGAGGAATTGTTAGAACGTAGAAAAAAAGCTAAAGAACTTATTCATAAGAAGTCATTAATGTCTTCAGCTGCAAATGTAGTACCAATTCCAGGACTTGGTGTTGGTATGGATATTAAATTAATGGGCGATATCATTGAAGATATTAATAAAATTTATGGATTAAGCCATAAACAAGTTAATAAAATGCAAGATGATTTAAAACAAAAAGTTTTAACATCAGCTGCAATGAGAGGTAGCCAGTTTATTGGTCAAAAAGTTACGAATGCAATGGTAAAAGTTATATTTAGATCAGTCGTAAAAAGAGAAGCGGCAAAACAATCAAGATGGGTACCATTAGTTGGACAAGCAGTTGCTGGTTCAATTAGTTATTATTTAATGAAAAAAATGGGTGAAGATCACATTAAAAAATGTGAAACAGTCATTCAAGACTTTATAGGTGAATAAAATATTGAAAAGAAGCTAAGGCATTTTGCAATGTCTTAGCTTTTTTTGTGTAATTTTCTTATTTTATATTTGCAATTAATCTGAAAACGCTTTATAATCAAAATGTAAACTAAAGTTTGAAATATAAACAAATGTTTGTGAGGTGAAATTGATGAATGAAAATGAAAAATTAATTCTTAACTTAATTAAAGAGAATCCTTTTATATCACAACAAGAGTTATCGGATAAAGTTGGTTTGTCTAGACCTGCAGTTGCAAATATTATTTCAGGTTTAGTTAAGAAAGAATATGTTCAAGGGAAAGCATATGTGTTAAACGAGCAAAATCCAATTGTTTGTATTGGTGGGGCTAACATAGATAGGAAATTTCATATTACAGACGAATTAGTGCAGGGTACTTCAAATCCAGTAACTTCTGAAACTTCTATTGGTGGCGTTGCTAGAAACGTTGCTGAGAATTTAGGACGCATCGGTGAAGATGTTCTGTTATTAACGACTTCAGGTAATGATGCAGAGTGGCAACATATTTCTGATTTATCATCACCATTTATGAATGTGGATTATGTTGAGAAGATTTCTAGTGAATCAACGGGAAGTTATACGGCATTGTTAGATCAACACGGTAGTATGACGATGGGGTTTGCGGACATGTCAGTTTATGACAAAATTACGCCAGAATTTATGATTAAAAACACATATTTACTCAATAAATCAAAATGTATTATTGCAGATTTAAACTGTCCTAAAGAGACGATAGAGTTTTTATGTTCATATGCAGAGAAGAAAAAGATTAAATTAGTATTGATTGCAGTTTCCGGACCTAAAATGAATCGTCTACCTCATAATTTACATGCGGTTGATTGGCTCATATTAAATAAAGATGAAGTTGAATCATTTGTAGGTAAAGATGCACAAACAGAAGCAGAATTAATTCAATACATTGGTGAAATTAGATCCCTAGGTGTGAAGAACTTAGTTGTGACATCGGGTAAAGATAAGATTATTTATGATGGCGATGAAGGTCAACGTCAATTTGAAGTTAAAAAAGTCGATAATGTCGTTGATGTAACAGGTGCTGGTGATGCATTTACATCAGGTTTAATTTATGGATGGTTAAAATCATATGAAATAGACAAAATTATTGATTTGGCAAAAGCAAATGCATCTAAAACAATTCAAACAGCTTATACAGTAAGACAAGATTTAGATAAAAAACAATTAATTAAGGACATGGAGGCTTTATAATGGAAAACTATATTCAATTTTCAAAAGAAGTAGAACAAGCAAAAGAGGAAGGTAAAGCAATTGTCGCTTTAGAATCTACAATTATTTCACATGGTATGCCTTATCCTCAAAACGTAGAAATGGCACAAAAAGTAGAACAAATTGTAAGAGATAATGGTGGGGTACCTGCAACAATCGCGATTATTGATGGAAAGATCAAAATTGGATTGAGCGAAGATGAATTACAATTATTAGCAAGTGCAGAAAATGTAGCAAAAGTTTCTAGAAGAGATATCGCTGAAATATTAGCAACTAAAAAAATTGGTGCAACAACAGTGGCTTCAACAATGATTTGTGCTCAATTAGCAGATATTAAATTCTTTGTTACTGGTGGTATCGGTGGTGTTCATAAAGGTGCAGAACACACAATGGATATTTCTGCAGACTTAGATGAACTTTCAAAAACGAAAGTAGCTGTCATTTGTGCAGGTGCTAAATCAATTTTAGACTTAGACAAAACATTAGAATATTTAGAAACAAAAGGTGTACCTGTAGTTGGATACCAAACTGATGAACTTCCAGCATTCTTTACAAGAGAAAGTGGACTAAAATTAAATACAAGAATTGATGATGTAGGTACAATTGCAAAACTTGCAGAAGTACAATGGGACTTAGGATTAGAAACAGGTATTGTTGTCGCTAACCCAGTACCAGAAGAAGATCAATTAGAGCCAAGTTTCATCAATGGTATTATTGACAAAGCAGTTGCTAAAGCTGAAGAAGAAGGTATTCACGGCAAAGATTCTACACCATTCCTATTAGGTGAAATCGTTAAGCAATCTGGCGGTAAATCATTAGAAACAAATATTAAACTTGTTGAACATAACGCTAAAATTGGTACACAAATAGCAGTTGAATACACGAACCTCCAAAAATAAAGAATAATCAGCTCAAATAATTGCATACTTATGTAATTTGATTGAATTGTAAGTGTTTTTTTGATATTCTTTAATCGTATAGATAAAATTTGATTTTATACAAATTTAATATAGGTATCAGAAGGAGACAATAAAAATGGAACAAAATTCATACGTAATTATTGACGAAACGGGTATTCACGCTAGACCAGCAACAATGTTAGTTCAAACTGCATCTAAATTCGATTCAGATGTACAATTAGAATATAACGCTAAAAAAGTTAACTTAAAATCAATTATGGGTGTAATGAGCCTAGGTGTTGGTAAAGATGCTGAAATTACTATCTACGCTGAGGGTAGTGATGAGAAAGAAGCTATCGAAGCAATTACTGAAGTATTATCTAAAGAAGGATTAACTAAATAATGTCTGAATTATTAAAAGGTATAGCTGCATCTGATGGTGTGGCTATTAGTAAAGCATATTTATTAGTTGAACCTGACTTATCGTTTTCAAGCGAAAATATCAGCGATGTAGACGGCGAAGTTGAAAAGTTTAAAGCGGCTGTTAATCAATCAAAAGTTGAATTAACTCAAATTCGTAATAATGCTGAAAAACAACTTGGTGCAGATAAAGCTGCGATTTTTGATGCGCATTTATTAGTGTTAGAAGATCCAGAATTATTAAATCCAATTGAAGAAAATATTCGCAATAACAAAGTAAATGCACCTACTGCATTAAATGAAGTATCAACAAACTTCATTACAATCTTCGAAAATATGGATAATGAGTACATGAAAGAACGTGCGGCAGATATTCGTGACGTTTCTAAACGTGTTTTGGCACATATTTTAGGTGTAGAATTACCAAATCCTAGTATGATCAATGAAAGCGTTATTATTGTAGGTGAAGATTTAACACCATCTGACACTGCGCAACTTAATAAAGAGTTTGTTAAAGGTTTTGCGACAAATATCGGTGGAAGAACTTCACACTCAGCAATAATGAGTCGTTCATTAGAAATTCCAGCTGTTGTAGGTACTAAAGATATTACTGATCGCGTAAACCATGGTGATAGTTTAATCATTGATGGTTTATCTGGTGATGTAATCATTAACCCAACAGATGACGAAGTTCAAGCATACGAACAAAAACAGAAAAACTTCTTAGCTGAAAAAGAAGAATTAGCTAAATTAGTTAATGATGAATCTGTTTCTAAAGATGGTGTTCATGTAGAATTAGCTGCGAATATTGGTACACCTAATGACTTAGAAGGTGTTAAAAATAACGGCGCAGAAGGTATCGGTTTATACCGTACTGAATTCTTATACATGGGTAGAGACAATATGCCTTCAGAAGAAGAACAATTTGAAGCATATAGCAAAGTCTTAAAAGAAATGGACGGCAAACGTGTTGTCGTTCGTACTTTAGACATAGGTGGAGATAAAGAATTATCTTACCTAAACTTACCTAAAGAAATGAACCCATTCTTAGGATATAGAGCGATTCGTTTATGTTTAGATCAAACTGATATCTTTAGAACACAATTAAGAGCTTTATTACGTGCCTCTGAATTTGGTAAGTTAAATATCATGTTCCCAATGATTGCAACTATTAAAGAATTTAGAGACGTTAAAGCAATCTTACTTGAAGAAAAAGAAAAATTAGTTTCTGAAGGTGTTAACGTTGCGGATGATATCGAAATAGGTATTATGGTAGAAATTCCATCTACTGCAGCACTTGCAGACATCTTCGCTAAAGAAGTTGATTTCTTCAGTATTGGTACGAATGATTTAATCCAATATACAATGGCTGCTGACCGTATGTCTGAGCGTGTTTCTTACTTATACCAACCATATAATCCTGCAATTCTTCGCTTAGTTAAGCAAGTAATTGAAGCTTCTCATAAAGAAGGTAAATGGACTGGTATGTGTGGAGAAATGGCTGGAGACAATACTGCAATTCCATTATTACTTGGATTAGGTTTAGATGAATTCTCTATGAGTGCGACAAGTATTCTAAAAGCTAGAAAACAAATCAAACAATTAGATCAAAAAGAAATGCAAGAATTAGCGAACAAAGCAATTAACTGTGCAACAGAAGAAGAAGTTGTAGAACTCGTTAATCAAATTCTTTAAAATTAAAAAACAGAGCAGTTATCTCTTAACATTAAGTAGATAACTGCTCTGTTTTTATATGTGAATGATCTTTTCAGATTTTAATGAGCGTTCAAGTTGAATATCGCAATTTCAGGTGAACAAAATATTCTAATAGGAAGTCTTGTCATACCTATGCCTTGATTAACATAAAGGTATTGTCCATTTCTAATTTGATATAAACCTTGTTTATATACTTTTCCATAAGTTGGTGTATAAATAGCACCAAACTTAGGAAGTCGAACTTGACCACCATGTGTATGTCCAGAAAGTACTAAGTGGATGTTTGGATCTAATAATTTAACTTTATCTGGTTCATGTACGAGTCCTATTCTAAAGTCTATATGACAGCTTGGAACTTGGAATGAACTGCTAAAGTTAGGCTGACCAAAACATAAATCGTCAATACCATTAATCTGAATATTACCGTCAGGTGTGTTGACGACGTAAGAACTGTTTAACAATACTTCAAAACCCGATTTATTCATGATATCTAATACCGTATGAATGCCGTTTGAACCGTAATCGTGGTTGCCTGGAACAAAAAACTTTCCATATTTTGATTGAACTGTACGAAATAAAGGTATAACTAGATAAGGGTCAAATGAAATTTGAGCAATATCATCAAAACAATCACCTGTGAAACAAACAATATCTGCTTCTTGCTCATTGATAAGACGTACAAGTTGATATAAATTTTCTAAATTAGAATAATAACCTAAATGCAAATCTGTTATATGAATGAGTTTCAGATTTGATTTTAAGTTTGTATCAATAGAATGTGTGGTGACTTTAATTTTAGAACTTGGAAATTGAATCTTCATTAATGAATGCCTAATGCTTTATTAAAAGATTCTATATCAACTTGATAAAAAACTTCATCATTAATGAGAACAGTAGGTGTTGAAAAACTGTCTAGATCGATAAGTTCGTTTTTAAATTGTTTGTTTTTTATATTTTTTTCTGTAAACGGAATTTCTTTTTCATTAAAATATTGTTTTACAAATTGGCAAGGGGGACACTGGTCTTGTGTATAAATTGTAACTTCACTCATAGCTTTCACCTCAACTTTATATAGACATATTATAAATGATTTTTTAAAGCGTTCAACGATTATGTCCTATTTTGCCATTAATTTGTCATTACTTTGTAAATGTTAAACATTTCACAAATGATTAAAGTGTTGTATAATAAGATTAAATTGTGATGTATATCACAAACGTTGAATGGAGGAATATTATGGATGCAGTAGTTATAAGTCGTTTACTAACTGCTATGACATTGGGATTCCATATCATTTTTGCAACAATTGGTGTGGGGATCCCATTAATGTTTGCAATTGCTGAATTCATAGGTATTAAGAACAATAATCCTATGTATATAGCAATGGCAAAACGTTGGTCTAAAGGGTATACGATTACTGTAGCGGTCGGAGTAGTTACGGGAACAATTATTGGTCTACAATTATCATTATTGTGGCCAGCATTTATGCAATTAGGTGGGCAAGTTATTGCGCTACCATTATTTATGGAAACATTCGCCTTTTTCTTTGAGGCTATTTTCTTAAGTATTTATTTATATACGTGGGATAGATTCAAAGGTAAATGGACGCACTTTTTAATTACGTTACCAGTAATTATTGGTGGTACATTCTCAGCGTTCTTTATTACATCTGTGAATTCTTTCATGAATACGCCAAATGGATTCGATTTTATCAATGGAAAATTGATGAACATTGATCCAATCGCTGCGATGTTTAATGCATCATTCGGTATTAGAGCATTTCACGTTATAGCGACTGCGTTTATGACAGCTGCATTTATTTTAGCAAGTATAGCAGCATATCGTTTAATTAAGAATAAATTTATAGACGATAAAGAATATCATAAAAAAGCTCTTAAACTTACAATGATAGTTGGTTTAATTGCGAGTTTACTTGCAATGTTAGCAGGCGATTTATCAGCTAAGTTCTTACATCAAGAACAACCTGAAAAATTAGCAGCTATGGAGTGGCATTTTGAAAGTGAATCAAAAGCAGACCTAGTATTATTTGGGGTAGTAGATGAAGATAAACAAGAAGTTAAAGGTGCTATTAAAATTCCTGGCGCTTTAAGTTTCTTGTCAGATAGTAATTTTAATACTGAAGTTAAAGGATTAAACGAATTTAAGAGTGATGAAACACCACCACTTATCATTCACTATTTCTTTGATTTGATGGTATTCTTTGGTGTGTATTGTTTTGTCGTTTCAGCTTTATTTGTTGTATTAAAATGGGTGAAAAAATGGTCACAATATAGTAAACCAATCTTATATTTAGCAGTATTAACGGGACCACTTGCAATGCTTGCAATTGAATTTGGTTGGTTCTTAGCTGAGATGGGTAGACAACCTTGGATATTAAGAGGTTACTTAAAAGTTGCAGAAGCTGCAACAAATGCTGATGGACTTGCACTTGTATTCATTGCATTCGCAATACTTTATTTAGTTCTTGGTATTTCATCAAGTTATGTACTTATTAGAATGTTTAGTCACAGTAAAGCGACTGATGAAGTGAACAAAATAATAGACAGAAAGGGTGAAGTATAATGGATTATCAACATATAGGTATTACAGTGCTTTGGCTCTTTCTGTTTGGTTACATTATTATTGGTGCGATTGATTTTGGTGCAGGTTTCTTCGCATTTCACGCTAAATTAACGAAGCAAGATCATATTATCAATAACTTGATTTCTAGATATTTAAACCCTGTGTGGGAAGTAACAAATGTGTTCTTCGTATTCTTCTTTGTAGGAATAGTTGGATTCTTCCCAGACTCTGCATATTATTTCGGGTCAACATTATTAATACCTGGTAGTATTGCATTAATTTTACTAACCATTCGTGGTAGCTTTTACGCATTTGAAAACTATGGACAAGATAGTAAGTTATCATGGTTATTCTTATATGGTGGAACAGGTTTATTGATTCCGGCATCATTATCAACCATTTTAACAATTGCTGAAGGTGGCTATATTAAAGAAACAAGTGATGGCGTTCACCTACAGTGGGTTGATTTATTATTAAGTCCATATGCATGGGCAGTCGTATTTTTAGCAATTATCTCAGTATTATATATTTCATCAGGATTTTTAACATTTTATGCGAACAAAGCTAAAGATTCTGAAGCATATCATTTATTGAGACAGTGGTTCCTTATATGGGCAATTCCAATGATCATCATTTGTCAGTTCGTTTTCTTATCTTTAAGACAACATAATGAAACGCATTTTAATAATGCAGTCGGCAGCTATTGGTGGTTATTCGGTTTAAGTATTATATTCTTTATCATTGCTGTTGGATTAATATACTTTAAAAAAGCACACGGTGTTGCATTTATCATGATATTATTACAATTCGGTACAGCATTCTTTGGATATGGTGTAAGTAAATTACCGTATATTTTAGATCCGTTTATCAATATTGATAAAGCAGTTGTGAACGATCAAATGGCATTAATGCTTGTAATCGTATTTATTTTAGGTTTACTTTTACTCGTGCCATCGCTTATATTATTATTAAGATTATTTATCTTTGATGCAGATTACGTTAAAGGTAAAAAATAATATTATTATAAAGTATGGAGGCATATCATGAGTAGGGAGTATGTAGTTATAGGTTTAGGCCGATTTGGCGGAAGTATTGTAAGAGAGCTCAATGCTTTAGATATGGATGTAATGGCCATTGATGCAGATGAAGCAAGAGTGAATGAGTTCAGTGATATCGCCACACATGCGGTGATTGCAGATACAACAGATGAAGCGGTCATGAAAAGTTTAGGTATACGCAATTTCGATCATGTCATTGTTGCGATAGGTGAGAATATACAAGCGAGTACGTTAACAACATTAATTCTTAAAGAATTAGGTGTTAAAAAAGTTACAGCTAAAGCTCAGAACGATTATCACGCTAAAATTTTGAATAAAATAGGTGCGGATACTGTTGTCCATCCAGAAAGAGATATGGGTCGTCGTATCGCACATAATGTTGCTAGTGCATCTGTACTAGACTACTTAGAACTCTCTGATGAGTATTCAATTGTAGAAATTAAAGCAGGGGAAAGACTTGCTGGTAGTTCTATACTAGAATTGGATGTACGTGCAAATTACGGTATAAATATCATTGCTGTTAAAAGAGGTAAAGATATCATCGTAGCACCAGATCCAAATGAAAATATTGAATTTCATGATATATTAATCGTGATAGGTCATGACAATGATTTAAATAGATTTGAGAAAAAATTAGTAAACGAATAAAAGAACACCCGTAATTTTTAGAAATTACGGGTGTTTTAATGTTTTATTTAATTTTCATGATAATTGGTAAAATCATTGGTTTACGAGCTGTTTTTTCGTATAAATAAGGTTGTAAAGCTTCAGTAATTGTAGATTTAACGTGATGCCATTCTACTTTATCATTATTGTTTAGCTTCTCAATAACAGCTTTCTTGATTAATCGTTGTGCATCGTAAATTAAATGACCTGATTCTCTCATATATACAAATCCTCTAGAGATGATATCTGGACCTGAAAGCAGTTGTTTCGTTTTGAAATCTATACTTACAACAACTATTACAAGACCTTCTTCAGAAAGGACTTTACGGTCTTTAATTACGACATTACCGATATCTCCAATTCCGCTACCATCAACAAATACATTTCCTGATGGAATACGACCAGCATATCTTGCAGAATCTTTTGTAAGTGCAAGGACATCGCCAATTTCATATACGAATATATTATCTGGATCTACACCACAGTTCACACCAGTTTCACTATGTTTCTTAAGCATTCTATATTCACCATGAATCGGCATAAAATATTTAGGCTTAATTAAACGTAACATTAATTTTTGTTCATCTTGTGAACCGTGACCTGAAGTATGAATGTTAGACAATTTACCGTGAATAACATCAGCACCAGCTTTGTATAATGCATTGATTGTTCTATTTACACTCTTCGTGTTACCTGGAATAGGTGATGAACTGAATACAACTGTATCATCTGGAATAATACTGATTTGTCTATGTGTACCATTAGCAATTCTTGATAAAGCTGCCATTGGTTCACCTTGAGAACCTGTACATAAAATAAGAATTTCATGTTTAGGAACGGTATTAATTTTGTTAGGTTCAATAAATGTTTCAGGTGGTACTTTGATATAACCTAATTCTGTACCAATTTTAATATTGTTCTCCATTGAACGACCGAACACAACGATTTTACGATTGTATTTAACGGCTGCTTCAACAGCTTGTTGAACTCTATAAATATTAGAAGCAAATGTTGCAAAAATAATTCTACCTGAACATTTACGGAAAATCTCATCTACGTTTTGTCCAACTTCCTTTTCACTTAATGTAAAGTTAGGAACTTCAGAGTTTGTAGAGTCTGATAACAAACATAATACGCCTTCTTCACCAAGTTGAGCCATTTTGGCAATGTTTGCAGGTTTACCAACAGGTGTGAAATCAAATTTGAAGTCACCTGTATGAACGATTTTACCTTCTGGTGTATCTGCAATAATCCCGTATGCTTCTGGAATACTATGAGTTGTTAAATAAAATGAAATCTTGAAATGTTTAAATTCAAATACTGAATCTTCATCAATTTCATTTAATTGAGCAGTCTTCAATAAATTGTGTTCTTCCAATTTATTTCTAATAAGACCTAAAGCAAGTGGTCCACTATAAATCGGAACATTCATTTGTTTTAATAAAAATGGGACACCACCAATATGGTCTTCGTGTCCATGAGTGATAAATAAAGCTTTCACTTTATGCTTATTTTGAATTAAGTACGTATAATCTGGTATCACGTAATCGATACCAAGAAGATCGTCATCAGGGAATTTAATACCTGCATCGATGACTATGATTTCATCTTGATATTCGAGGGCGTACGTGTTTTTACCAATTTCACCGAGACCACCCAGTGCGTATACGCCTACTTCATTTTTTTGTAAAGGCTTCATTTAGATTGTCTCCACATTAAAGTGATCTGATTTCTTTTCATATTCTAAATGAGCGCCCTCTAATTTTTGGACAAATTCGATATTGTAATTACGGTCAGATAAATATCTTCTAACTTGTTCTTCAGTTTGTCCTTCGAAATATTTTGTTTGTGTACTTTCACGTACGATTACTTCACTTTTGTCTTCTTGATAAAATACTTTAAATACTGCCATATATATAAATCCTCCTAGGTTAATTAACATAAATAAAGCCCTAGTTTTTAAGTCTAGGGTTTGTCAATTTCGAAATTTGATTCCCGTACATTTTTAAAAGTAATTATATGAAAATATATAAATACCTTTTTAATAAGTTCATTTTACATGATAATTAGAGATAAATAAAGATATTTAACTAAATCTTTCATATATATTGATTATCAACTAGAATAGAGACAAGGAGGCGATGAAAGTTGAATAAGAAATTAATATTTTTCGATATAGATGGTACAATCTATGATGAAAACAAAGAAATTCCAGAATCAACTATTGATGCGATAAAAAAATTAAAAGAAGCTGGCCATATCGTCGCAATTGCAACAGGAAGAGCACCATATATGTTTAAAGAAGTTATTAAAGAAACAGGTATTGATACTTTTGTTTCGCTAAATGGGCAAATTGTTGTATATAATGGAGAAATTATAAGTAAATATCCATTAAATAAAGAGGAACTTACAAGCATAGTAAACAAAGCACATGCAAATAATCATCCACTAGTATTCTTCGGTGAAACAGCAGTATATGCAAATGTAGAAAGCGATAACGACATTTCTGAAAGTCTTGGAACATTAAAGATGGATTACCCAGAATATCACAATACATATTATCTTGATCACCCAGTTTATCAAGCACTTATTTTCCATGCTGATGATGAAGACGACAAGTACGATAATCAATTCAATGCATTGAAATTCTATAGATGGCATCCACTAAGTAGAGATGTAGTGCCAAATGATCGTTCTAAAGCAGAAGGCATAAAAGAACTCAGTGATAAATTAGGATTCCCATTAAGCGAAGTAGTTGCATTCGGTGATGGACCAAATGATGTAGAAATGATTAGTGAAGTAGGGTGTGGTGTAGCAATGGGTAATGCCGTTGACGCACTAAAAGAAGTTTGTGATTTTGAAACGAAACATGTAAGTGAAAATGGTATATACTATGCTTGTAAAGAATTAGGATTGATAGATGAATAGGATGTGAATTTTATGGATAAGGTCGAACGCATCATCAAAACAATCGATGCAGAAAAAAACAGATCTGACAAACAATTTAAAGGAATAGAATTTAATATTCGAAAAAATGAAGTTGTAATGATCTATAACTATGATGAAATGATTAATAATGTTAAACAAGATCCACATTACATTCGACATAATAAAGATCCAGAATGGTTAAGTTTGGATGAATTAACCGCTATTCAAAAAGCATTAAAAGAAAAAAACATTCATTTCATTGAACGAAGAGATGAATTTATGTAATGAACAAAATTATGAAACAGAAAAACAGTAATCTACAATTGGAAGATTGAGATTACTGTTTTTTATTAAGCGATAAAAGAGAAATTAGGGTGATGTGCGAGTTAGGGACAGAATTCCGAGAAATGTCCATAAGATGGGGCATATCTAATTACCAGAATTCAGAATAGTGGAAGTTACAGCGTTCTAATTACCAGAATTCAGAATAATGGAAGTTACAGCGTTCTAATTACCAGAATTCAGAATAATGATAGTTACAGCATTCTAATTACCAGAATTCGAAATAATGGAAGTTACAGCATTCTAACTACCACAATTCAAAATAATGAAATTAAAAAGAGCGAATACCGACTGAATGGTATTCGCTCTTTTATCATCATACTTATTAATTAATTTCTACTGCATCATCGAGTGGTTTGAATGGATCTTCTTCATTAATATAGTCATAGAACATGATGCCATTTAAATGATCGATTTCGTGTTGCAATACGATTGCTGGATATCCTTTGAATCTTTTCTTAAATGGATTTCCTTCTATATCGTATGCTTGAATTGTTATTTTATAATTACGATGAACGAGTCCTGGTTTAGCTTCGTCTACACTTAAACATCCTTCTCCGCCATTTAAATATGCTTTTTGTACACTGTGGCTTACGATTTTAGGATTGATAAGTTGAAGTTCTATTTGATTTCCTTTTCCGTCATCTTGTATATATACAGCTAACATTTTTTTAGAAACATTGATTTGTGGAGCGGCTAGTCCTACGCCAGAACGTAATTTGTATTTTTTAGCAAGATCTTCATCTTGAGAGTTCTTTAGGAATTCCATCATTTCATTTAATGTTTCTTTATCTTCAGTCGATACTGGTAATTCTACTTCTTCGGCTTTCTTTCTAAGTGTTTCGTGGCCGTCACGAATAATATTTTCCATCGTTATCATTTACATGCACCTTCCTCATATAAAATATTATCAAAAACTGGTCATTTTTACATCTATTATTAATTGTATAAATAAAAAAAACAGAGTAACATATTGATAGGATTAAAAGGAGGAATTACCAATGATTGGCAAGAAATTTGTAACATTAACATTAGCGACTTCAATAATTTTAACAGCGTGTGGTCAATCTAAAGAATCACTTGAATCTTTTTATAACAAAGTTGAAAAAGCAAATAAAGAAGAAAAAGTTATAGTTGATTTAAATGAGAAAATGACTAAGGCAGAAAAAGATAAAGTTAAAAAAATCGAAGCATTAAATAAAGCTAAAAATGATGATTTTAAAGCAAAAGCGAAAGAATTAACGGACGGCGTTAAAGATAGGGAAGAAATTGTAAAAGATGAAAAAGCTGCAATGAAGAAATCTAAGGACATTTATGAATCATCTAAAAAAGATTATAAAAATATAGAAGATGAAGAACAATTAAAAGAAGCTAAAGATTTAAAGAACGCTCTAGATGAAAAGTATAAGCTACATAATGATGTAATGAATGCTTATCAAGAAGTATTAAAAACTGAAAAAGATTTATTTAGTTATCTATCAAAAGACAATGCAACGCAAAAAGGTGCAAATGATCGTTCTTCTAAGTTGACTGAAGTTAATAAAAAGACTGAAAAAGTTGTAACAGATTATCAAAACACTTTAAGAAAAGTCCAACAAGAAAAGAAAGATGTTTCAGCTATTTTAGATAAATAATTTGTATTAGTACAGCTAATATTATGTTTTAGTACAGTTACATAAAAACCTTTAATTTGTGGGGTTTTTAAGATGTTAGTATTTTTTATTTAACAGTAAAACAGTTTTGTGTTAGAATGATTAAGAAATGATTATTTAATATAGGGAAAGGTATGGTGAATTGAATGGCTCCGAGAAAAAAAGCCCAATTCGATGCAGTAGCGACTTTAAATGAAATAGAGTCTAAGTTTGAAATGGTTCAAGTTTTAGATGAAGAAGGAAATGTCGTAAATAGTGACTTGTTACCGGACTTATCTGACGAAGAACTTGTTGAATTAATGGAAAGAATGGTTTGGACTCGTGTTCTAGATCAACGTTCTATTTCATTAAATAGACAAGGACGTTTAGGTTTCTATGCACCAACAGCTGGACAAGAAGCTTCACAATTAGCTTCACATTATGCGCTAGAGAAAGAAGACTATGTATTACCTGGTTACCGTGATGTGCCACAATTAATTTGGCATGGTTTACCATTAACTAAAGCTTTCTTATTCTCACGTGGACACTTTATTGGAAACCAATTCCCAGAAGGTGTTAATGCTTTAAGTCCACAAATTATTATCGGTGCACAGTTTATCCAAACAGCTGGTGTAGCACTAGGTCTTAAAAAACGTGGTAAGAAAAATGTTGCAATTACTTACACTGGTGATGGCGGTTCTTCACAAGGTGACTTCTATGAAGGTATCAACTTTGCTTCTGCTTACAAAGCACCTGCAATTTTCGTTATCCAAAATAACAACTATGCGATTTCAACACCTCGTGACAAACAAACAGCTGCTAAAACATTAGCTCAAAAATCAGTAGCAGTTGGTATTCCAGGTGTATTAGTAGATGGAATGGATGCATTAGCAGTATATGCAGTAACTAAACAAGCGCGTGAACGTGCAGTAAATGGTGAAGGTCCATCATTAATCGAAACATTAACTTACCGTTACGGTCCACATACAATGGCTGGTGACGATCCAACTCGTTACAGAACTTCTGATGAAGATTCTGATTGGGAAAAGAAAGATCCATTAGTACGTTTCAGAAAATATCTTGAAGCGAAAAACTTATGGTCTGAAGAAAAAGAAAACGAAGTAATGGAAAAAGCTAAAGAAGAAATTAAAACAGCTATTAAAGAGGCAGATAATACGCCTAAACAAAAAGTTACAGACTTAATGGAAAACATGTATGAAGAAATGCCTTACAATTTAGCTGAACAATATGAAATTTACAAAGAGAAGGAGTCGAAATAAGTCATGGCACAAATGACAATGATTCAAGCGATTAACAATGCGCTTCAAAACGAATTAAAAAGAGACGAAGATGTTCTATTATTCGGTGAAGACGTTGGTGTAAACGGCGGTGTATTCCGTGCAACAGAAGGTTTACAAAAAGAATTCGGTGAAGATCGTGTATTTGATACACCTCTAGCTGAATCAGGTATTGGTGGTCTAGCTTTAGGTTTAACGCTTGAAGGTTACCGTCCTGTCATGGAAATCCAATTCTTTGGTTTCGTATTTGAAGTTATGGACTCAATTGCTGGTCAAATAGCTCGTCACCGTTTCCGTTCAGGTAACTCTAAAGTGGCTCCAATCACAATCCGTGCGCCATTTGGTGGTGGTGTTCATACACCAGAATTACACGCAGACAACTTAGAAGGTTTAGTAGCTCAATCTCCAGGTTTGAAAGTTGTTATTCCTTCAAACCCTTACGATGCTAAAGGATTATTAATTTCTGCAATCCGCAGTAATGACCCAGTTGTTTATTTAGAACACATGAAGTTATATCGTTCATTCCGTGAAGAAGTACCTGAAGAAGAGTACGAAGTAGAAATCGGTAAAGCTAAAGTTAAACGTGAAGGTACAGATTTAACAATCATCACTTATGGTGCAATGGTTCAAGAATCATTAAAAGCAGCAGAAGATTTAGAAAAAGATGGTTATTCAGTTGAAGTTATTGACTTAATCACTGTTCAACCATTAGATATTGAAACAATTGTTAAATCAGTAGAAAAAACAAACCGAGTAATCGTAGTTCAAGAAGCTCAAAAACAAGCAGGCGTTGGCGCAAATGTTGTAGCTGAAATTTCTGAAAGAGCTGTTCTTTCATTAGAAGCTCCTATTGCACGTGTGGCAGCTGCTGACACTATTTATCCATTCACACAAGCTGAAGGTGTTTGGTTACCAAACAAAAAAGATATCGTAGCGCAAGCTAAAGAAACATTAGAGTTTTAATGCGCATTAAAATACGGATTTAATATTTAGGAGGAAAAAATCGTGTCATTCGAATTTAAATTACCAGATATCGGTGAAGGTATCCACGAAGGTGAAATTGTAAAATGGTTTGTTAAAGCAGGAGACGAAATTCAAGAAGACGATGTATTATGTGAAGTTCAAAATGATAAATCTGTCGTTGAAATTCCATCACCTGTTGCAGGTAAAATTGAAGAAGTTATGGTTGAAGAAGGTACAGTATCTGTTGTTGGTGATACAATTGTTAAAATTGATGCACCTGATGCAGAAGGCTTACAATTCAAAGGTCATGACGACGATGAAGAAGAAACTAAAGAAGAAGCACCAGCTGAAGAAGCTAAAGAAGAAGCAACTACTGAAACTCAATCAGAAAATGTTGATGAGTCTAAACGTGTAATTGCTATGCCTTCAGTTCGTAAATTTGCTCGTGATAACGATGTAAATATTAAAGCTGTTTCAGGTTCAGGTAAAAATGGCCGTATCTTAAAAGAAGACGTTGAAGCATACTTAAATGGTGGCGCTACTACAGAGCAACCAGCTAAAGAAGAAGCTCAAACTTCATCTGAAGATACACAAACAGTACAATCTCCACAAGTACCAGAAGGAGAATTCCCTGAAACTCGTGAGAAAATACCAGCTATGCGTAAAGCAATTGCTAAAGCAATGGTTAACTCTAAGCATACTGCACCTCACGTAACATTAATGGATGAAATTGATGTTCAAGAATTATGGGATCACCGTAAAAAATTCAAAGAAGTTGCTGCTGAGCAAGGTACTAAATTAACATTCTTACCATATGTTGTTAAAGCATTAGTATCTGCACTTAAGAAATACCCAGCATTAAATACTGAATTTGATGAAGAAAATGGTGAAATTGTTCATAAACATTACTATAATATAGGTATAGCTGCGGATACTGATCGTGGTTTATTAGTACCAGTAGTTAAAAATGCTGATCACAAATCAATGTTCGAAATTTCTGATGAAATTAACGAATTAGCTGTTAAAGCACGTGACGGTAAACTACAAGCTAACGAAATGAAAGGCGCAACATGTACGATAAGTAATATCGGTTCAGCAGGTGGACAATGGTTTACACCAGTAATCAACCATCCTGAAGTAGCTATTTTAGGTATCGGTCGTATTGCTCAAAAACCTATCGTTAAAGATGGAGAAATTATTGCTGCACCTGTATTATCACTATCATTAAGTTTCGACCACAGACAAATTGATGGTGCTACTGGACAAAATGCAATGAACCATATTAAGAGATTATTAAATAATCCAGAATTATTATTAATGGAGGGGTAAAAATGGTAGTTGGAGATTTTCCTATTGAAACAGATACTATTGTAATTGGAGCAGGTCCTGGTGGATATGTTGCAGCAATTCGTGCAGCACAATTAGGACAAAAAGTAACAATCGTTGAAAAAGGCGAATTAGGTGGCGTATGTTTAAACGTTGGTTGTATCCCATCTAAAGCTTTATTATCAGCATCACACCGTTTCCACAACGCTCAACATTCAGAAGATATGGGTGTTGTAGCTGAGAAAGTAGCATTAAACTTCGAAAAAGTTCAAGAATTCAAAAATGGCGTAGTTAAAAAATTAACAGGCGGCGTAGCTGGATTAATGAAAGGTAACAAAATCGATGTTGTTAACGGAGAAGCATATTTTGTAGATGAAAATAACTTAAAAGTTATGACTGAAAAAGCATCTCAAACTTATACTTTCAAAAATGCTATTATCGCAACTGGTTCACGTCCAATCGAAATTCCTAATTTCAAATTTGGTAAACGTGTAATCGATTCTACAGGTGCATTATCACTTCAAGAAGTACCTAAAAAATTAGTAGTAGTAGGTGGCGGATACATTGGATCTGAGCTAGGTACTGCATATGCTAACTTTGGTTCTGAAGTAACAATCCTTGAAGGTGCTAAAGATATTTTAGGCGGATTTGAAAAGCAAATGACTCAAATCGTTAAAAAAGGTCTTAAAGCTAAAGGTGTAGAAATCGTAACAGAAGCGATGGCTAAATCAGCTGAAGAAACTGATAACGGCGTTAAAGTTACTTACGAAGCTGGCGGAGAAACAAAAGAAATCGATGCTGACTATGTATTAGTTACAGTAGGACGTCGACCAAATACTGATGAATTAGGTCTTGAAGAATTAGGTCTAAAAATGTCAGATCGTGGTTTAGTTGAAGTTGACGAACAAAGCCGTACTTCAATTAGCAATATCTATGCAATCGGTGATATCGTTGCTGGACCTCCACTTGCTCATAAAGCAAGTTACGAAGCTAAAGTTGCTGCTGAAGCAATTGCTGGTGAAAAATCAGCTGTAGATTACTTAGGTATTCCTGCAGTATGTTTCACTGAGCCAGAATTAGCTACAGTAGGTTACACTGAAGCTAGCGCTAAAGAAGAAGGATTAGAAATTAAAGCTGCTAAGTTCCCATTTGCTGCAAATGGTCGTGCATTAGCATTAAATGAAACTGCTGGTTTCGTTAAACTTATCACTTTAAAAGAAAATGGTCTTCTAATTGGTGCACAAGTTGCTGGTACAGGCGCTTCAGATATCATTGCTGAATTAGGTTTAGCAATTGAAACAGGTATGACTGCTGAAGACGTATCATTAACAATTCATGCTCACCCAACATTAGGTGAAATTTCTATGGAAGCTGCAGAAGTAGCATTAGGAACACCTATCCATACAATGTAATCATAAAAATATAAGGCTGAGACATATTTATGTCCCAGCCTTTTTTTGTAAAGGAGTAGAAAACATGGAGTATAGTTATCCAATAGATGTGGATTGGTCGCAAGATGAGATTCTCGAAGTGATGGCATTTTATAACCTTATAGAAGATGCATATGAAAGTGAAGCAAATAGAGAACAATTAGACAAAGCATATAAAAACTTCAAAAAAATTATTCCTGGTAAAGCTGATGAGAATAATTTTTATAAAGCTTTCAAAGAAGAAAGTGGTTATGATGGCTATAAAGTTGTAAAAGCTTTAAAAGAAAATAAAGAAGCGACAACGATTTCAGTTAAATAATATTATAAAATCCCCCAAAAAAGTGTTGAACTATAAAATGATTTCTGTTATTTTATTAAAGGTACTAAACTTAATGTTTAGTAAAAGTAAACATTACACTTTCTTGGGGGATTTATGAATATAGGAGAAAAACTTAAAAATTTAAGGTATCAAAAGAACCTAACACAAGAAGAACTTGGAGAGCGTACAGATTTATCTAAAGGGTATATTTCACAATTAGAAAGAAATTTATCTTCACCATCTATGGAAACTTTTTTGAATATTTTAGATGTATTAGGGGTTGAACCGAGTGAGTTTTTTAATGAGAAATTGTATCAAGCTCGTATACATTATCCTGAACAAGAACACACGATATATGATGAATATGATTTAGGTTACAAAATAAAATGGCTCGTTCCAGATTCAAATGAATTTGAAATGGAACCTGTAATTATCACTTTAAAAAGTGGATCTAAATATAAAGCATTTAGCCCATCAAATTCTGAAACATTTGCATATGTAAAAAAAGGATTCATAACTTTGAATATAGGGAATCAAACATATACTGCTAAAAGTGGAGAATGTTTTTATTTTAAAGCGCATGAAACGCATCAATTTTTAAATCAATCTAGCAAAGATGCTGAAGTATTGATTGTAGCTACAGAATCGTATTTATAGGAGGTAAGGCATGAAACAACCAATCATAAAGTTCGAAGGCATTTCAAAGAACTTTAACAACACGCAAGTATTAGATGATGTCAGTTTTGAAATTGAAGAAGGTAAATTTTATACATTATTAGGTCCATCAGGTTGTGGTAAAACAACTATTTTAAAATTGATAGCAGGATTTGAAACACCAACTAAAGGTAATATTTTGTTTAATAATAAAATTATTAATAAAGTGCCAGCAAATAATAGGAAAGTTAATACTGTGTTCCAAGATTACGCATTATTTCCTCATTTAAATGTATACGACAATGTAGCATTTGGACTAAAAATAAAAAAGTTAAATAAAAAAGATATTCAAACTAAAGTAAAAGAAGCATTAAAATTAGTGAAACTTGAAGGTTATGAACAACGTAAAATCACTGAAATGAGTGGTGGTCAAAAGCAACGTGTTGCGATTGCTAGAGCAATTGCGAATGAACCTGAAATTATCTTGCTTGATGAGCCATTATCAGCATTAGACTTAAAGTTAAGAACGGAAATGCAATATGAATTACGTGAATTGCAACAACGACTAGGTATTACGTTTATTTTTGTTACACATGACCAAGAAGAAGCATTAGCAATGAGTGATTACATATTTGTTATGAAAGACGGTAAAATTCAACAAAGTGGTACGCCTGTCGACATATATGACGAACCTATTAATAAATTCGTTGCAGATTTCATTGGTGAATCTAATATCGTTACAGGTGTTATGAAACGTGATTATGTTGTTGAAATGTACGGTATTCCTTATGAATGTGTAGATGCTGGATTTGAGAAAGATGCTAAAGTTGACGTCGTGATTCGTCCAGAAGATATCACGATTAAATCAGAGAATGAAGGTCGTATCTCTGCAGTAGTTGATTCTCAATTATTTAGAGGTGTTCATTATGAAATTTGTTGTTATGATGCGCAAGGTAATGAATGGATCATCCAAACGACGAAAAAAGCAACAATCGGTGAAACAGTAGGACTTGATTTTGATTCAGAAGCCATTCATATTATGTTGCCAGGTGAAACTGAAGAAGAATTTGATCGTCGAATCGAAAGCTATGAGGATGAGGAACATGCATAAAATAAAATCACTATTACTCGTACCTTACATGATATGGATAGTATTATTTATTATCGTTCCGATTGCTATGATTTTCTATGCATCATTACTTGATATTCATGGACACTTTTCATTCGAGAATTACAAAAACTTTTTTACAAGTAGTTATTTAGAAATGACTTTAAGTTCAGCTTGGTATGCATTAATTATTACTTTCTTTTGTTTATTGATCAGTTATCCTTTAGCGTTAACACTTAGAAATGCGAAACATAAAGATATATTATTATTACTTATTATATTACCAACTTGGATTAACTTGTTACTTAAAACGTATGCTTTTATCGGCATTCTTAGTCATGATGGTTTATTAAATAAAATCTTAAGTGTATTTCATGTACCATCAACAGAATTATTATTTACAAGTACAGCGTTTATCATTGTTTCGGTTTATATTTATATTCCATTTATGCTGTTACCAATCTTTAATTCAATGGATGAAATACCAGAGAATTTATTACAAGCATCAAGAGATTTAGGTGCAAATAGTTTTACAACATTTAAAAATGTCATCGTGCCTTTAACATTAGAAGGTGTGAAAACGGGTATCCAAATTACATTTATACCGGCATTATCATTATTTATGATTACACGCTTAATCGCAGGTAATAAAGTTGTTAACTTAGGTACAGCAATTCAAGAACAGTTTTTAGTTACACAAAATTATGGTATGGGTTCTACGATAGCTGTGTTCTTAATATTAGCTATGGCACTGATACTAATTATTACGAAATCTAAATCAGAGAATAAGGAGGTATAGTATGAAATTAACAGGAAAAATTTATTTTACAATCATACTTATATTTCTATACTTGCCTATCTTTTTCTTAATATTTTATTCATTTAACGGTGCAGGTAATATGACGCACTTTAAAGGCTTTACATTTGATCATTACACATCAGTGTTTCAAAATAAACGATTGTTAGTGATTATCGTGAATACCATTGCGATTGCATTGTTGGCCGCGAGTATTTCTACTTTAATCGGAATATGTGGCGCTATAGGTATTTACTACTTAAGAAATAAAAAATTAAAAGTCGGATTATTAACATTGAATAATATCTTAATGGTAAGTTCTGATGTTGTAATCGGATCATCATTTTTACTATTATTTACTGTTATTGGTCACTATACAGGTATGGGGCTTGGTTTCTGGTCAGTTTTAATATCTCATATAGCATTTTGTGTACCAATAGTCGTGCTTTTAGTACTTCCTAAACTATATGATATGAATACATCTATGATCGATGCTGCTAAAGATTTAGGTGCAACTTCATGGCAAACACTTATTAAAGTTGTGATACCTCATATTCTACCTGGTGCAATTGGTGGATTCTTTATGGCACTTACGTACTCATTAGATGACTTTACAGTGAGCTTTTTTGTGACAGGTAGTGGCTTTAGCGTATTATCTGTTGAAGTATATTCAATGGCTAGAAAAGGTATTACGATGGAAATCAATGCGATTTCTACATTACTATTTGCGTTAGTTATGATACTGATTTTAGGATATTATTTCATAAAAAGAAGCCAACAAAAAAGACTTGAAAAAAGAGGGGGCATTATAAGATGAAACAATTAATGCAGTTAGTCGGCATCTCAATTGTTGTAGGTGCATTGTTAATGTTATCTACTAAATTAATTGATCCGCCTCCTTCTAAAGGGAAAAAGAATGTTATTTATGTATATAACTGGGGAGAATATATTGACCCAGATTTGACGAAAAAATTTGAAAAACAAACAGGTATTAAAGTTGTATACGAAACGTTTGATTCAAATGAAGCCATGATGGCTAAAATTAAAAACGGTGGTACAGCATATGATGTTGCAGTGCCAAGTGAGTATACTGTTGAAAAAATGAAAAAAGAAAAGTTATTAATACCGATTGATCATAAAAAAGTACCAAATTTAAAAAATATTGATAAAGATTTTATGAATTTACCATTTGATCCAGGGAATAAATATTCTGTACCTTATTTCTGGGGAACAGTAGGCATTTTGTATAATCCAGAAACAACGAAAGGGATCAACTTTAATACATGGAATAGTCTATGGGATAAACGCCTTAAAGATGATGTATTAATCGTTGATGGATCAAGAGAAGGTATAGGATTTGCATTAAATAGTATGAATGAAAGTTTAAATGAAACGAATAAACAAAAACTGAAAAAAGCACAAGATAAATTAATTAAGTTATCACCTAATGTTAGAGGTGTTGTAGGTGATGAAATTAATACAATGATGGTTCAGAATGAATCGGATGTAGCCGTTGTATGGAGTGGTATGGCAGCTGATATCATGACTGAAAATGATAAATTGGATTTCGTCGTACCTAAAGAAGGATCAAACTTATGGTTTGATAATATCGTTATACCTAAGACAGCACAGAATGTTGATGGCGCACATAAATTTATTAACTTCTTATTAGAAGAGAAGAATGGAAAGCAAAATGCAGAATGGGTTGGATATGCAACACCTAACAAAGCTTCTTATAATCTTTTAGATAAGAGTGTTAGAGAAGATGAGCGTTTCTATCCTGATTCTTCAGTAAGAAATAAACTTGAAGTTTATGAAGATTTAGGAAAAGAAAATATAGCAGCGTATAATGAAGCCTTTTTAAAATTTAAAATGTCGCTTAATTAGTCATTATAAAGGGTCTTTGTGAGAAACAAAGCCCTTTTTTTGTTATAATTAAAACCAATTCATTATTAGGAGGTAAACATGATGAATTCATATGTAGAACATGTGAGACAGCCAGTTGGTAGAGGTGTAGAAAAATTTCTCGGCTGGTTTGCTTGGATTATATTATTGGGCATAACAGCTTTATCTTTATTTGCTGCACTTGTCGTATTAAATAATCCAGAAAATATAACTAGGCTAGAAACGTTAATTAATAGACTAAATATTAATATTACGACTAATGGACAATTAATGTCTGCTAGTGAAGTAGCACTCAATATTCAAAATGGTATTTGGTTATTTATAATTTACTTGATTATTGTTTTAATATTTTCATTTATTGGTTTAGTTTTAATGAGATGGAGAATATTTTCTGCTTTTGTATTTTTACTTTTAGCAATTATTACAATTCCATTATTTATTGTGCTTGTACCATTATTCTTCTTTATTGTATGTATTTTATTATTCGTAAGAAAAGATAAAATATTACCAGTTCAAGGTATGGCACCACAACAACCTTATTATGAAAATCAACGCGAAAATATTCAACCACAGCCAAGAGAACGTCAGCAAGTTGAGCCTAAAAAGCAATTTCGAGAAGAACATGTAGAAGAACCATTACAAGAGAAAGAACGTTCAGCACAAGTTGACCCAGTAGAACAAACTGAAACGACGCATAGTGAGGAAGTACTTTCTCGTAGTAAAAAGCATCAAAATAAAAAACAAAGAAATCAACAACAAGAAACAAATGTTGAAGACTTAGATGATGCAAATCAGTCCGATATTGATCAACAAGAGGATATTGGTCAAAGACATGAAGATCCATACAATTATGAAACAACACAATCAGATGAGTATCAAGTTCAACCTGGTAAACTGAAAAAAGAAAAGAAACCTAAAAAAGTAAAACCTAATGCAACAATTGAAAGAAGAAAGAATTACGAAAAAAGAATGCAACAACAGAAAAAATATTTCGAAGAAAAAAATAAAGATGAACAAAATATAGAAAAAAACGATAATAAACTTGATAAATAAAATTCAGATTGAGATAATAGTAATTGACAAATTTTAGGAGGGTTTACATGAAAAGAACAACAGAATATATATTACTCGTTGTTGGTGCCGTATTCTCATTAATTGGAATTGTATTGGCATTTATAACTAAATCTTTTTCAAATACTGCTGAATTTAAAATGGAATTTGAGCGACAAGTGCAAAATAATCCAGATTTGCAAAATGAAATATCTTCGGATCAATTATCAACTATTATGAGTAGCTTTACGAATTATGCGCTTGTTATTCTCATCATCAGTATTGTATTAGCAATAGTGGCATTAGTATTTGTAAAAAAACAAAGAATTTTATCTGGTATATCATCTATACTTGGTGGTCTTGTTTCAATACTCATCTTTAACATTATTTCATTCCTTGTATTAATTATTGCAGGTATTATGTTATTAGTGAGAAAAGATAAAAATCATCAATTTGAAGATGTGAATTTCCAAAATGACCATAATCATTTAGATGGTAACAATCATCAACAAAATCAGTTTAATTCAGAAGATAAAAAGAAAAAAGATGACGATCCATATATTTATTAATCAATATATAATAAAACAACAGCCCTTCAGTATCGAACTGAAGGGCTGTTGTATTAAGTATTAACTATAAAATTTAATTAATTCATCAAATGTTTCATCTAAAAATGTAGTAAATGATTTATCTGTTTTTAATACATCTGATTTAGGATCTAAAGTACGTGCTACGAAGAACTCAGCTTTTTTAATATCTTTAAGTCTCTTAATATGATGTTTCAAATCTTCTGTAGATAACGAATCAATAGGAGACTTATCAATATTATAATGATCAAAACATAATGAATAATCACTTGGTAAATCTTCTAATAAGTTAAAGTTTTTATTTAAAAAGTCAGCCATTTGACCTTTATTTTTATTTTCATGCATAACACCAAACATTATAAATAATTGTGATTCAAATAAACCAATTTGAAAATGTGGTAACATTTTATATCCTCGTTGATTAGTCGCAAATGCTACCCAAGTATCTTTAGGGGGATTAACAGTTCTTCTCGCATGTTTTGCAACATGGTAATGGAATGTATCTCCAGTTTGTTCAGTTAAATATTTTGTATATCTTTCACCTAAAGCATGTAATTGTGGTCTTACTTGTTCGTCTAGTGCTTGCATCCTATTTTCTAAACCTTCAACACTAAAAACTTTAAAATCTTTTTGTTTAAACGTATACTTAGTCATAGTTGTCCTCCTTATAACTGTGGTACTTAACAATATTTTATCATAAATTTTTTTGAATATATAAAGAACAATGCTAATATAAAAATAACATAGGAGGTTTTGTCATGGAAATATACAAATTTGCTTATCAAATAATACAAGAAGCGGGTCAAATTATTCGTGATTCAATAGATGACGATATTCAAATAGAAACAAAGTCAAATCCTAATGATTTAGTGACAAATATAGATAAAGAAACAGAAGAAAGATTATTTAATCAAATTAAATCTACATATCCAGAACATCGTATTTTAGGAGAAGAGGGTCACGGCACGGATATTGATAATACAGAGGGCGTCTTATGGATTGTTGACCCAATAGATGGCACGCTAAACTTTGTACATCAACAAGAAAATTTTGCCATTTCAATCGGTATTTTTATTGATGGTGAAAAATATGCAGGATTTGTATATGATGTCATGAACGATAAAATGTATCATGCCATAGCTGGTAAAGGGGCATGGTTAAATAATGAACAACTTAAACCATTAGAAGATACTGATTTGAAGACCAGTTTAATTTCAACAAATCCATTATGGTTAACAAAAGAAAAATTAGCTAAAATATATATGCCGATTGTTGATCAAGCAAGAAGCACAAGAGCATACGGATCAGCAGCATTAGACTTTGCAAACGTTGCAAAAGGTAATACAAGTGCATATTTAACAATGCGATTACATCCATGGGACTTTGCAGGAGGCTTAATAATTGCAGAAGAAGTAGGCGCAGTTGTAACAAACCAATTAGGAGAACACTTAAATATATTAGAAGCCAATTCAATACTAATAGGTAATAAAAAAATTCACCAAGAACTATTGAATGAATACTTCTTACCATATAAGACAATGTTAGAACAAATTCATACAGAAAGATTTAAAGGAAAATAGGAAGTGGGCTTAAACAATTATTGTTTAAGCCTCTTTTTTATAGGGACAGAATTCCGAGAAATGTCCGTAAGAGGTGCTGTTAGGGACAGAATTCCGAGAAATGTCCGTAAGAGGTGCTGTTAGGGACAGAATTCCGAGAAATGTCCGTAAGAAGTGTTGTTAGGGACAGAATTCTGAGAAATGTCTCTAAGGAGTGCCCATCTAATTACCAGAATTCGAAATAATGGAAGTTACAGCATTCTAACTACCAGAATTCGAAATAATGGAAGTTACAGAGTTCTAATTACCACAATTCGGAATAATGGAAGTTACAGCATTCTAACTACCACAATTCAGAATAGTGGAAGTTACAGCATTCTAATTACCAGAATTCAGAATAATGAAATCAAGATCCTAATAATATCTATAAACTAACTATCAATACCATCTCCGTTAAACACCTTACAACTAAATTTAACACATCAAAAAAGCATATCACGATAACGTTTCGTTAAGTGATATGCTTTTAATCTGATGTCGTATGTTGTTTATAGCCAACCGTTTTCGCGGTATTTCTTTTTAAGTGTAAAACCAAATCCCATTGTTGCTACGATTAACAATACTGCTAATAACATAAACAACATAGAACCTTCTGCTAATGCAAAGCTAAACACTAAAAGGAGAAATGTTACAATTAAAGCAAGTAGTACGAATATTGCTTTAGATTTCTTCATTTATATCCATCCTTTAACCGTTTTCATTATTTTATTATGCTTCACATTTAAAGAAAAATCAACCTGTTGATTAAAACGGTACTAAATAAAAAATATGGAAATTTGAGTAAATCTGTTCAATAATAGTTATTTTTCAAACGATTTATGTTATAATTATCAAGTTATAAATTTAAGTCGAATAAATGTCGATTAATTTAAATCGGAGAGGAAAATTTTTTGCATGACTAATTTAAGAGAAAATGTACGTAACATTGCGATTATTGCCCACGTTGACCACGGAAAAACAACTTTAGTAGATGAATTATTAAAGCAATCTGGTATTTTTCGTGAAAATGAACATATAGCAGAACGTGCGATGGATTCAAACGACCTTGAAAAAGAACGCGGTATTACGATATTAGCTAAAAATACGGCAATTGACTATAAAGATCACCGTATCAATATACTAGATACACCTGGACATGCTGACTTCGGAGGAGAAGTTGAACGTATTATGAAAATGGTTGATGGTGTTGTATTAGTAGTAGACGCTTATGAAGGAACGATGCCTCAAACACGTTTCGTACTTAAAAAAGCATTAGAACAAAATTTAAAACCAGTTGTAGTTGTTAATAAAATTGATAAACCTTCTGCAAGACCAGAACAAGTTGTAGATGAAGTATTAGACTTATTTATTGAATTAGATGCTAACGATGAACAACTTGAATTCCCAGTTGTATATGCATCTGCATTAAGTGGTACTGCTAGTTTAGAGTCTGATAAACAAGACGATAACATGCAATGTCTATATGAAACAATTTTAGAATATGTACCAGCACCTGTTGATAATAGAGATGAGCCATTACAATTCCAAGTTGCATTATTAGATTATAATGACTACGTTGGACGTATTGGTGTAGGACGTGTATTCAGAGGTACAATTAAAGTTGGACAACAAGTATCATTAGTTAAGATTGATGGTAGTGTTAAAAACTTCAGAGTTACAAAAATCTTTGGTTTCTTTGGTTTAAACCGTATAGAAATTGATGAAGCATACGCTGGTGACTTAATTGCTATTAGTGGTATGGAAGATATTAACGTAGGTGAAACAATCACACCTCAAGATCACGTTGAAGCTTTACCAATTTTAAGAATTGATGAGCCAACATTAGAAATGACATTCTCAGTTAATAATTCTCCATTCGCTGGTAAAGAAGGTACTTACGTAACAGCTCGTAAGATTGAAGAAAGATTAGAAACACAATTAGAAACAGATGTATCTTTACGTGTAACACCTACAGATTCACCTGATGCATGGGTTGTAGCAGGACGTGGTGAATTACATTTATCTATTTTAATTGAAAATATGAGACGTGAAGGTTATGAATTACAAGTTTCTAAACCTCAAGTTATTGTTAAAGAAATAGATGGCGTTAAATCTGAGCCTTATGAACGTGTTCAAATTGATGTTCCTGATGAATATACAGGTGCAATTATTGAATCTTTAGGATCTCGTAAAGGTGAAATGGTTGATATGCAATCTAACGAAAATGGACAAACTAAATTAATCTTTATCGTTCCAGCTCGTGGATTAATTGGTTACACTACTGAATTCATGTCAATGACTCGTGGTTATGGTATCATTAACCATACATTCGATTCTTACCGTCCAAGAATTAAAGGACGTATTGGTGGAAGAAGAAATGGTGTTCTTGTATCAATCGATAAAGGTGTAGCAAGTACTTATGCTATCTTGAACTTAGAAGATAGAGGTGTAAACTTCATGGAACCAGGTACTGAAGTTTATGAAGGTATGATTGTTGGTGAAAATACTCGTGAAAATGATCTAACTGTTAACATTACAAAAGTTAAAGCAGCTAACAACATCCGTTCAGCTACTAAAGAACAAACAACAACAATGAAAAAACCTAGAATTTTAACACTTGAAGAAGCGTTAGAATACTTAAATGATGACGAATTAGTTGAAGTAACACCTGAATCAATTCGTTTAAGAAAGAAAATTTTAGATAAAGCAGAAAGAGAAAGAGCTCAGAAGAGACAAAAAATGGCTGAACAAGAAGAGGAGTGATATAGATGCTCTTAGTTGCTAAAAATGTAAGTGTTAATCCAACAGAAAGGCTTTCATTTTTTGGTAAGTTATTTAGAGTAGATGAGAACCCAGAGCTTGGTATGTGGCTTTTATTATTAACGATTTTTGTATTAAGTGCGATTGTTTATAATTTAGGGTTTGCAAGAAAACTAAAGTTTTGGCAAAACATTATTATCTATATATTACTGTTTTTAGGTTGTTTATTATTAACTTTTCTAGCGGTATTCTTGCCTGTAGGAGAAAGTTTAATAATAGCAGCAATTGTTTTAGGTCTATATCGTTACAGACTTCATAAAGAACGAAGTAGCGGTAAACAACAATAAAAAAAGGCGGCTCGTAAGAGCTGCCTTTTTTTATTTTTATTCTGATTTAGGTTTATCAAGTCTTGCTTTACAATCATCGCACATAAATGTACGGATTGGGTGATTTCTTAATCTTTTTGCTTCTTTAGATTTAGAATCTAAATTAACGACAGAATCACAAATAATACATTTTACTTTCATAATCATGGTTAAACAACCTCTATGTCTGAAACATAACTGAATTTATTTTGGTAACCTTTTTCTTGATCATAAGTAAAAGCGTCGATTTTTCCATCTTTATATATCATTTTACCTTCTTTAGAGAATTGGAAAAATAAATATGGCCATTGTTCAATTGGAATATCAATTGAATCTTGATCATTCTTTAAGACTACTTTTGTAGCGCTTTCATTCGGTTCAGCATTTTTGATGAAAGGCATCGCATTTATAACATAAGTATCTTTTAAAAATGAACGTCTTTTATAAGTTGTTTCACTATTTAATGTTGGAGGATTTGTAGCCCCTTCAAGGATTGCACGGTTCCATGCAACATTATTTTCAAATTCAATTGGCTTTTCACCATTAAAGATACCTTGCTCTAAATCTTCAATTTTTACTTTGCGATCATCAAAAATCCATGTTGTTGCATCTAACGTAATATTAAACTTCGTATTTCCTTTAATTTGTATCAATTTTTTCACTCCTATCAATCTCACAATTCAATTTTAACATATTTGTAATTAATAACCTTCTGTTTTCGCTTGCAATTTTCAGATTTGTAGGCTAAAATTTTATAAGTATAGAAACTTAAAAAGATTAAGGGGGAGTATGTCATGCATTACGATTCAGAAATTTGTCAAAGGGCATATGACCAATTATATAACGATTCTGAAAAAATCCTTCAGTTAATAAAGGTACAAATGGACAACTTAACTATGCCACAATGTCCTTTATATGAGGAAGTTTTAGATACGCAAATGTTTGGTCTTCAAAAGGAAGTAGATTTTGCAGTACAAATTGGACTTGTTGATAGAGAAAAGGGTCAGACACTTATGGCAAGTTTAGAAAAGGAACTATCTAAATTGCATGATGCTTTCACAAATGCTTAAATTATACAAAGTCTAGAGAGGAGAAATCTTTCTTTAGACTTATTTTTTTAGAATTGGAATGAGTCGATGGAATATATTAAGAGGTTTTTCCAGTACATTAAGAATTACTCAAAATACATAGATTTCACATTGTTAATTACTTATATCATTTTATCATTCATTGGCTTAGTGATGGTATACAGCGCAAGTATGGTAGCTGCTACAAAAGGTACTTTAACAGGTGGTATCCCAGTATCGGGTACTTACTTTTTTATAAGGCAGTTATTATATTGTATAGTTGGATTTTTTATTGTATTTTTTATGTCGTATTTTATGCACATTAACATTTTAAAGAATAAGAGAGTTCAACAAATAGTCATATTCACAATATTTGGTTTGCTCGTGTTAACTTTACTTGTTGGTACGACAATTAACGGTGCAAAAAGTTGGATTAACTTAGGATTTATGAACTTACAAGCATCTGAAATTTTGAAAGTTGCAATGATTTTATACTTATCATTCATTATTGATAAAAGACGAAATCGACTTAAACAATTTAAACTTGCACTGATGATGCCTTTATTCTTGATTGGTACTTGTATTGGATTAGTCTTATTACAAAATGATACAGGTCAGGCGTTGATACTATGTATGATTGTATTATGTATCTTCGCATATTCAGGTATTGGTATTAAAGCAATTTTAAAATGGTCTGGTCCAATTTTTGCAGGTGTGGTATTACTGGTTATCTTTAGTATAGTGTTTAAAGGTGGCATTCTGTCACAACACCAAGCAGACCGTTTTCATGTACTTGAAAATCCTTTCAACTACGAAAGTGGTATCGGATATCACTTAGCTAATTCATTATTAGCAATCGGTAACGGTGGTCTCTTTGGTAAAGGGCTAGGTAATGGCATAATGAAATTAGGTTATTTACCTGAACCGCATACAGACTTTATTTTTGCAGTTATTGCAGAAGAACTAGGCTTAGTTGGCGTGTTATTCATAATAGGATTACTTGGGTTCATTGTATATAAAGGTTTCTTATATGCAGCCCTTACGGATTCATATTTCTTTAAATTAGTATGTGTTGGTATTTCAAGCTATATTGGTATTCAAACTTTTGTAAACTTAGCTGGTATATCAGGAACAATTCCTTTAACAGGTGTTCCATTGCCATTTATGACATTTGGCGGATCCTCTATGTTAAGCTTAAGTATCGCGACAGGTATACTATTATTAACGGCTAAACAAATAAGAATTGAGAGTCGTCAAAGCACGAGATAAATGTATAATTAATCAAACAAATTAATAAATTATATAAAAATTGCGGATTATAGTAGAATATAATTCGCAATTTTTATATAATGGACTAATATATTGTTTTTAGAAAATTCAAATACATTGAGGGGAGCCTCCAAATATGAGCAAAATAAATAAATTATTAGTAGCCAATCGAGGCGAGATTGCAATCAGAATTTTTAGAGCAGCAACAGAGCTAGATATTGAAACAGTAGCGATTTATTCTAATGAAGACTTAGGGGCATTGCATAGATATAAAGCAGATGAGTCTTATTTAGTAGATGAAAACTTAGGACCTACAGAAAGTTATTTAAATATAGAGGCAATTATTAAAGTTGCTAAAAAAGCAGGCGTCGATGCAATACATCCGGGATATGGCTTTTTAAGTGAAAATGAAACATTCGCAAAGAGATGTGCTGAAGAAGGTATTAAATTTATCGGACCAGAACTTAAACATTTAGACATGTTTGGGGATAAGGTAAAAGCAAGAGCGACAGCTATAGCTGCAGATGTTCCAGTTATTCCAGGAACTGATGGTGCGGTTGAATCATTTGAGGAAGTAGAAGCATTTACTAAAGAACACGGTTTCCCAGTTATCATCAAAGCCATTTCTGGTGGTGGTGGTAAAGGTATGCGTATCGTTAATAATGCGAGTGAATTAGAAGATGCATACCAAAGAGCTAAATCAGAAGCTGGAAAATCTTTCGGAAATAGCGAAGTTTATGTCGAAAAATACATAGATCAACCAAAACATATTGAAGTTCAAATCATAGGTGACGAACACGGAAACTTAGTTCATTTATATGAAAGAGATTGCTCAGTACAACGTAGACATCAAAAAGTTGTAGAAGTTGCACCATCTGTTTCATTAGGTGATGAACTGAGACATCGTATTTGTAATGTCGCATTAGACTTAATGAAGAAAATCGGATATGTCAATGCAGGTACGGTTGAGTTCTTAGTTTCAGGAGATGAATTCTACTTCATTGAAGTTAATCCACGTGTACAAGTTGAACATACTATTACTGAAATGGTAACAGGTATCGATATTGTTAAGACGCAAATACTTGTTGCTGAAGGCGAATCATTATTTGGTGACAAAATTGAAATGCCACAACAAGAAGATATTACTACTTTAGGTTTTGCAATTCAAAGTCGTATCACAACTGAAGATCCTTTAAATGACTTCATGCCAGATACAGGTAAAATTATTGCTTACCGTTCAAGTGGCGGCTTCGGTGTAAGACTAGATGCTGGTGATGGATTTGAAGGTGCAGAAATTTCACCTTATTACGATTCATTATTAGTGAAAGTTTCAACACATGCTATGTCATTAAGACAAGCGACTGAAAAAATGCTACGTTCTCTTAAAGAAATGAGAATAAGAGGTATTAAAACAAATATTCCATTCTTATATAATGTGGTAAATCACGAGAAGTTTGCGAAGGGTACATATACAACTAAATTCTTAGAAAACAACCCAGAGCTATTTGATATTACACCGACTAGAGATAGAGGTACAAAGACATTACAATATATCGGGAATATTTCGGTAAATGGATTCCCTGGTGTTGAAAAACGAGAAAAACCACACTTCGAAAAGTTCAAATTAGAAGAAGTATCTAATGAAGAAATTGCATCATTATCGGGTACGAAACAAATTCTAGAACAACATGGACCTGAAGGCGTAAGTAAATGGTTAAAAGAACAAGAAGAAGTACTATTAACGGATACTACGTTTAGAGATGCACACCAATCATTATTAGCAACACGTATGAGAACCTACGATATGTTACAAATTGCACCTGAAACAGCTAAATATTTAAATGACGCATTTTCATTAGAAATGTGGGGCGGTGCAACATTTGATGTGGCATACAACTTCTTAAAAGAGAATCCATGGGAACGGTTAACACGCTTACGCAAAAAAATTCCAAATGTGTTATTCCAAATGTTATTAAGAGCATCAAACGCAGTTGGATATAAAAACTATCCTGATAATGTGATTGAAAAATTTGTTAAAGAAAGTGCTGAAGCTGGAATCGATGTGTTTAGAATATTTGATTCATTAAACTGGTTAGATCAAATGAAAGTCGCAAATGAAGCGGTACAAAAATCAGGTAAAATTTCTGAAGGTGCGATTTGCTACACAGGCGATATCTTAAATCCAGAAAGATCTAACGTATATACTTTAGAGTATTACATTAATCTAGCTAAAGAATTACAACGTGAAGGCGTACATATCCTTGGTATTAAAGATATGGCTGGATTGTTAAAACCTAAAGCAGCTTATGAATTAATTAGTGAATTGAAGACACAAATTGATATTCCAATCCATTTACATACTCATGATACGAGTGGTAACGGATTACTTGTTTATCAAAGTGCGATTAGAGCAGGTGTCGATGTAATCGATACTGCAGTAGCAAGTATGAGTGGTACAACATCACAACCTTCAGCTAACTCTTTATACTATGCATTAAGTGGTAATGAAAGAGATGTTAGAACAAATATTGATGGTCTAGAAAGATTATCTCAATATTGGGATACAGTTAGAAACTATTATTCTGATTTTGAAAGTGATATTCGTTCTCCACATACTGAAATTTATCAACATGAGATGCCAGGTGGACAGTATTCTAACCTTGGTCAACAAGCTAAGAGTTTAGGATTAGGTGAAAGATTTAATGAAGTTAAAGACATGTATAAACGTGTTAACTTATTATTTGGTGATATCGTAAAAGTAACACCTTCTTCTAAAGTAGTTGGGGACATGGCATTATACATGGTTCAAAATGATTTAGATGAAGAAAGTGTCATTAAACGTGGCCGTTCACTAGATTTCCCTGAATCAGTTGTCTCATTCTTTAAAGGAGAAATTGGTCAACCGGTAAATGGCTTTAATAAAGAATTACAAAAAGTCATCTTAAAAGGGCAACAACCAATTGAAAAACGACCAGGAGAATTGTTAGAACCTGTTGATTTTGATGCATTGCGTGAAGAACTACAAGATAAACAACAAGAGGAAGTAACGGAACAAGATTTAATCAGTTATGCCATTTATCCTAAAGTATACGAACAATATATTAAGACATATGAAAGTTTCGGTAACTTATCATTGTTAGATACACCTACATTCTTATTCGGTATGAAGAAAAATGAAACGGTTGAAATAACAATTGATAAAGGTAAGATCTTAATCGTTAAATTACTTTCTATCGGTCATGTATACGAAGATGGTCATCGTTGGGTTTACTATGAGCTAAATGGTCAGCCAAGAAAAGTATACGTTAAAGATGAACATGTTAAAGTATCTGAGGCAGTATTACAAAAAGCAGACTTAAGTAATGAATCTCATATTGGTGCCCAAATGCCTGGTACAATTTCTGAAGTGAAAGTGAAACAAGGCGATGAAGTGAAACAAGGTGACGCACTTATTATCACTGAAGCAATGAAAATGGAAACAACAATACAAGCACCATTTGATGGAACGGTAAGCAATATATACGTTTCAGCAGGTGACAGTATTCAAACACAAGATTTGATTATTACAATCGATAAAGCATAATAAAATAAAAGCCGCTTAAATCATCGAATGATTTAAGCGGCTTTTTGTATGTTAACTTCGACGTTTAGATCGTGATATTAACATGATAAAGTAACATAATAATCCAAATAGCATTGTTATAAATAATGCGTGGAAGAGTGCGATAAATAAATTAACGCGTGTGATAACTGATAAAGCACCTGTTGTTACTTGTAAACAAACCAGTATAAAAGCTAATGTCCAACCGTATTTAATAACGCGGTATTGTGTATAATTTTTGAAAGCATGAATGAATATATATAATATCCAAATAAATATGATGAAAGCTAAAGTTCTATGTGACATTTGAACCCATTCATAAAAGTTTTGAGGTAGTCCGACTTCACCGTTTCTACATAATGGCCAACTTAAACATGCTAAACTTGCATCTGCATGTCTTACAAGTGCGCCTGAATAAATCACAAAATATATAAATAATGTAACAGCATAAGTGTGGAACTTTAAGTGTTTATCTATTATTAAGCTTGTAGCTTCGAATTTTTGATCAACTTCATAAATAATTAATGTTAATAATAAAACTGAAGCGAAGCTAATGAGTGATATTCCGAAATGTAGAGATAAAATAAAATCATTTTGTTGCCAAATTACAGCTGCTGCGCCAATTAAAGCTTGAGCAAAGATAAATGCAATGCTCGTAATACAAAGTGGTTTAACTTCTCTAATATGACCTAGTTTGACCCAACTTATATAAGTAAGTAGACAAACAAGAATAAGTGCTAATCCAGATACGCCTCTATGTGCTAATTCTATAATCGTTTCAACTGGCCAATCTGCAGGTATAACAGAGCCATGACATAATGGCCAAGAGTTTCCGCAACCATCAGCGGAACCAGTCTTAGTAACTAATGCACCACCTAATTGGACAAAGAGCATCACGATTGTCGCTATAGTAGATAGCCATTTTAAAAATTTATCACTAAACAATTCGAACACCTCAAGTAAAATTAAAATTGATATTTATAGTACTATAAAATGAGTTTTATTCTAAAATAAACCTTATTTATATGTCAAAATATGATAGAATTTAAGAGAACAACGTATTAACAATTATTCTTACTTTAATACGATTCTAATTTAAACACTAATATCTATAGTATAACAATGAATGTGCATTGTAAATGTTACACAATAATGACTTTTTATGCGAACTAAGGATAAGTAATAAAATGTCAAAATTTTGTTTCAAAAATGTATAGATTATGTGACAATTTTCATATATCATTGAGTTATATGTGAAAGATAATGGAAGGAGGGACAAAATTGCAACAAAATCAATATAGTGTGACTTCTGAGAAAGAAATAGAAACTGGTCGTCTCACTTTGTATGAAATTAAAGCCATCATTAAAATGGGTCTTGTTCAAGGAAATCTGATCCCAACATTTGCAGGTGCGTGGCTTGCAATAGTATTTGGTGGATTTAACTTCTTCCACAGTTTACCGGTTGTTCTATTAATGATGGTAGGATCAACCTTAATTATGGGCGGAGCATGTGCTATAAACAATTATTACGATCAAGATATCGATTCTATCATGCCTTCAAAACAAAAGAGACCTACAGTAAATGGACGTATTAGTAATCGCCACTTAATTCAATTAAGTTTCGGATTAATGATTGTGGGTGAAATTTTATTATTCATGATAAATATTCCAACTGGCATAATTGGATTACTTGGTATATTTGGATATGTTGTACTGTACTCAATATGGTCAAAAAGACATACCGTTTGGAATACAGTTGTAGGAAGTTTTCCAGGTGCAATACCGCCGTTAATCGGTTGGGCGAGTATTGATCCATCATTAAGCCCATTAGCATGGACACTATTCTTAGTGTTATTTGCATGGCAACCTGCTCATTTTTATGCTTTAGCTTATCGTCGTAAAGATGAATATGCCTTAGCTAATATACCAATGTTACCGTCAGTTAAAAGCTTCAATAGAACGCGTTTAAGTATGTTGTTTTGGGTAGTTTTATTATTACCGATACCGTTCTTAATGACGCAACTTGGTACAGTGTTTATCGTTATTGCAACACTGCTCAACTTAGCATGGATGTTATTAGCTTTATATGGATTTAAAAAAGAAATAAACAAATCAAAATGGGCTACGAGTATGTTTGTTTTTTCTTTAAATTATCTTGTTATTTTCTTTGTCATGACAGTTATCGTAACTGTTATACAATTAATATAATTAATTATGAATGAATGCATGAAAGAGGGGTTAAACGAATGAAGACACGTTTAAAAAACACGAAAATGTTCGGTTTGCTTGCTACTTTGCTGTTTGTATTAGCAGGTTGTGGACAAAAACATTTATCAGTACTTCACCCAGCTGGTGAAGTTGCTGATAAACAATTCTTTTTACTAATGCTTTCAATAGGCATTATGTTGCTAGTTATTGTTGTAGTTGTTGTTATATTCTTATTTGCAATGATTAAATTCCGTCGTAAAAAATTAGGTGAAGATTATGTACCTAAAGACGTTGAAGGAAATCATAAATTAGAATTGGTTTGGACAATCATCCCAATTATTTTACTTATTATTCTAGCAATTCCTACTGTTATGCTAACGTTCTCACTTGGAGATACGAAAGCAATCGATAAAGTAGATGAAAAAGGTAAAAGTAAAGAACTTGTTATTGATGTAACTGCTAACCTTTATTGGTGGGAGTTTAGTTATCCAAATGAAAAAATTGTTACCAGCCAAGAACTGGTTGTACCAACAGATAAGAAAGTTTACTTCAGATTACATTCAGCTGATGTTAAACACTCATTCTGGGTACCAGCAGTTGGAGGGAAATTGGATACTAACGTAGAAGGTATTAATAAATTCTACTTAAAATTCGATGATAAAAGAGCTAAAGAAGTCAAAAATCTATTCTATGGTAAGTGTGCTGAGTTATGTGGACCATCACATGCTTTAATGGACTTTAAAGTGAAAGCCCTACCACATGATGATTTTGATAAATGGGTTAAAGATATGAAAGACGTTAAAAAACCTGTAGCCGCTACTTCTAGCCAAGCTAAAGAGGGTGAAAAGGTATTTAACAAGTCATGTGCAGGATGTCACGCTGTTACACCAACTGGAGATGGCGCTAAAGGCCCTAACTTAACTAACTTTGGTGATCGTGATTTAATTGCAGGTTACTTAAAACATGATGAAGAAAATCTTAAAAAATGGATTAAAGACCCAGAAAGCGTTAAACCTGGTAATAAGATGACTGGTCAATATAAAGTTTCTGATGAAGACATTGACGCTTTATCTGCCTACTTAATGGAAAGAAAAGTTGATAAGTAAGAATTGAAAGGGAGGTTACTCTAGTGTCTACTCAAAGTAAAAAGGGGTTTGGATCGACTATTTGGGACTATTTAACAACAGTCGACCACAAAAAAATTGCTATTTTGTATTTAATTGCTGGGGGATTATTCTTTGCTATCGGTGGTATCGAAGCAATGTTAATTCGTATCCAGTTAGCAGTTCCAGAAAACGACTTTGTTACAGCTGGACTGTTTAATGAAATTATCACAATGCATGGTACAACAATGATATTCTTAGCCGCAATGCCTTTGTTATTCGGTTATATGAACGCAGTTGTCCCATTACAAATTGGTGCACGAGATGTTGCATTTCCATTCTTAAATGCATTAGGTTTCTGGTTATTCTTCTTCGGTGGAATTTTCTTAAACTTATCTTGGATTTTAGGTGGAGCGCCTAACGCAGGTTGGACATCTTATGCAAGTTTATCTTTAGAATCGGCAGGGCATGGTATTAACTTCTATGCTCTAGGGTTACAAATCTCTGGTGCTGGTACATTAATTGCTGGTATTAACTTTGTAGCTACAATCGTTAACATGAGAGCACCTGGTATGACGTATATGCGTATGCCATTAATGACTTGGACAACATTTGTTGCTTCTACATTAATCGTATTTGCATTCCCACCATTAACTATCGGTATTTTCTTATTAATTTTCGATAGAATGTTTGGTACATCATTTTTTGTTGCTTCTCAAGGTGGTAACACAATTATTTGGGAACATTTATTCTGGATCTTTGGACACCCAGAAGTTTACATTTTAGTATTACCAGCGTTCGGTATATTCTCTGAAATTATACCTGTATTCGCTAGAAAACGTTTATTCGGTTATTCAGCGATGGTATTCGCTACAGTATTAATCGGTTTCTTAGGATTCATGGTTTGGGCTCACCACATGTTCACTGTAGGTTTAGGTCCAGTAGCTAACGCTATATTCGCTGTTGCAACAATGGCAATTGCTGTTCCAACTGGTGTGAAAATATTCAACTGGTTACTAACTGTATGGGGCGGTAGCGTTGAATTCACAACACCAATGTTATATGCGTTATTCTTTATTCCATCATTCGTTATGGGTGGGGTAACAGGTGTCATGCAAGCATCAGCACCAGCTGACTATCAATTACATGACTCATACTTTATCGTTGCTCACTTCCACTACGTAATTGTTGGTGGTGTAGTATTTGCATTATTAGCTGGTTTACATTATTGGTTCCCGCTAATAGCTGGTAAAATGTTAAGTGAAAAATTAGGTAAAGTAACATTCTGGTTATTCTTTATTGGTTTCCATTTAACATTCTTAATTCAACATTTCTTAGGACTATGGGGTATGCCACGTCGAGTATTTACATACTTACCTGGTCAAGGGTATGACATACCAAACTTAGTATCAACAATTGGTGCGCTATTCATGGCAGTAGCTGTTATTACTGAAGTTATCAATGTAATCATGACATTAGCTAAAGGTGAAAAAGTTGGAAAAGATGCTTGGGGAGACGGCCGTACTTTAGAATGGGCGTTACCAGTACCAACACCTCATTACAACTTTGCACAAACACCATTAGTTCGTGGATTAGATGCATTATGGATTGAAAAAACTCAAGGTGACGGAAAAATTCTTCCAGCTGAATCTTTAGATGAGATTCATATGCCTAATAATTCATTTATTCCATTTATGCAAGCATTCGGTTTATTCGTAGCTGCATTCGGTGCTTTATACTTTGCAGATGGTAAAGAATGGGCTTTAGATGCAGTTAAAGATTTACATGAAAAACCATGGGCAGTATACGTATTGATTCTTGGTTTAGGTATTACTGCAGGAAGTATGATTGTAAGATCACTTAAAGATGATCACGGTCATCATATTTCTAAAGAAGAGTTATTAGAGTATGAAAGGGGTGAGCGTTAATGTCACATGAAGAAGTAAAATTTACAGCTGACAATTGGCCAAACCATCCTGAAACAGCATCTATGGAAGGTAAGAATAAACTCGTAGGATTTTGGGTGTTCTTAGGTGGAGAGGTTGCATTATTCGCATCACTATTCGCTACTTACTTAGCACTAAAAGATGCTGTACCAAGTGAAGATCATTTATTAGCTAAAGATTTATTCCATTTACCATTAGCGTTCGTAATGACGATGTTATTATTAACATCATCTCTAACAAGTGTGTATGCTTTATATCATATGCGTAATTTCAATGCTAAAGGATTATTCCTTTGGATTGGTATTACAATACTGTTAGGATTAGGATTCTTAGGATTAGAAATTTATGAATTCGTAGAGTATGTACATCAAGGTCATACATTCCGTTCAAGTGCTTTCGGTAGTGCCTTCTACTTCTTAGTAGGAACACACGGATTCCACGTACTTATAGGTTTAGTATGGTTAACATTACTCATCTTCCGTAATAGAGCTAGAGGATTAAGTATTTATAATGCACATAAATTTAATACTGCTGCTTTATATTGGCACTTCATTGACGTTGTATGGGTGTTTATCTTTACAGTAGTATACTTGATGGGAGCGTTAGGATAATATGAGTCAACAATTAAATCATGACGCACAAGCACTTAGAGATTATAAGAAGCGTAAAAGTACAAAAGAAATGCGTATGCAAGTTACAAACTTCGCTATTATGATTTTTGTTACTTTTATTGCTTTCGCATTAGTTGCTGCAGAACTTCCTAAAGAATTCGTTATACCAGTTATTTTAGGATTAGCAGTACTACAAGTTGTATTACAATTCTATTATTTCATGCATATGAAAGCTGAAAAACATGGTATATCAAAATTATTTATGATTACGGGTGTATTCTTCGGATTATCGTTCGTTGTAACGTTTATTTACATCGTATGGTTAGGCGATCCGTTATTCGTAAAAACAAAATAATTTATAAAAGACTCGAGAACTTTGTTATATAAGTTCTCGAGTCTTTTTATTTGGTCATATCATTGTCATAACTATTTACATTGTTGGGTTGTTTAACGATGGATTAAATTTTATAATAAAAGTAATGACTAAGTGGGGAAGTGTAAAGAGATGGGTAACTTAACCTCAATATCTATATTCGGTTTTTGGGCAAACTGGACGCCATTCTTCTTTGTAGGCGTATTGTGTGTAATTATTTTATACTTTTTAATTTGTGGAAAATGGTATAAAGATATACCAGGTGGAAGACCTTTAAGAAAAGGTGAAGCGACACTTTTCGTTATCTTAATGTTAACGATATACTTATTAGAAGGTGGACCTATTGATCTGCTTTCACATATCATTTTTAGTTTCCATATGTTGCAAATGGCTTTATTATTTTTAATTGTAGTTCCATTGCTATATTTTGCTATCCCAGAATACATCATCAAATATGTGGAAGAACTACCTGTAATTAATAAGATTGTTCAATTATTTACAAAGCCGATATTAGCAATTTTTCTTTTTAACGGTTTATTCTCTGTATATCATATACCACTTGTGTTAGATACATTAAAACAAGATCTTGTTTTGCATGAGTTATATACGATTATTTTATTCATAAGTGCATGGTTTATGTGGCATCCAATATTTAATAAACATATCCCTGAAGAACTGCACATGAGTAACATTAAGAAAATCTTATATATCTTCTTTATCGGTGTGTTGTTAACACCTTCATGTGGACTTATCATATTTAGCGGTTCTGCAATGTATGAAACATACACGTCAGGTAAAGCATGGCTAGGTGCGATGACTTTATGTGTACCAGCTGATACGTTAAATTCAGTCGTTCAAGGAACAGGTTTATCTGGTCCAGAATACTTTACGAATTTTACACCTTTAGAAGATCAGCAAACAGGTGGTGTCATCATGAAAGTTATGCAAGAAATCGTGTTTGGTATTTATTTATATATCATTTTCATGAGATGGTTTAGATATGAGAGAAAAAATGAAAAGCAAATCACTGAAGATAGCTTGAGAAAATTACAAGAGCAAAAAGCATTATATAATCAATTTAGATAGGATGTATGAAAATGAATTTACCAATTTTACCGACAATAAGTACAACTTTCATCGTATTAAGCGCTATTTTAGTTGCTATCGGATGGTACTTTATTGCACAACGAAAAATTGAAACACACAAAAAGTTTATGATATCTGCAGCAGTTGCGGCAGTCGTATTCTTTACCATTTATGCTAGTAGAACAGTATTTATTGGAAATACTTCATTTGGTGGACCGGATAATATCAAAATTTATTATACAATTTTCTTGATTTTCCATATAACACTAGCGACTGTCGGGGCAGTGATGGGGATCTATACGATTTATTTAGGTTGGACGAACAAACTGGATAGACACCGCAAATTTGGGCCAGTAACATCTATTATTTGGTTCTGTACAGCTATTACAGGTGTTGCCGTTTATTTATTATTATATGTGTTCTATCACGGTGGCGATACAACATCTATGATAAAAGCAATTTTAGGACATTAAATTAAAACCTCTCAATCCGTATATAATGGATTGAGAGGTTTTTTGTATATATTATATTTTAAAGTCTGTTTTTATAAGACCAGATTCTAGTATCGTTTTGATAACGATTAAGAATAATGGTCCGATAAAGAATCCAATAAAGCCTAGTAATTTTAAACCGATAAACATGGATATTAAAGTAGGTAGTGGAGATAAACCAACACCTGTACCGAATATTTTAGGTTCTAATATTTTTCTTTGAACGAGTAATATAACAGATAGTATAATCAGTTGAATACCGAGCGTCGGGTCTCCAACTATGTAAGCATAGATTGCCCACGGAATTGTAAAACCTGTTGCACCAACAATCGGTAAGATATCAATAAACCATATAAATAAACTGATGATAAACGCTGAATCTACACCAATGATCAGTAGACCAACGTATGTAAATAACCAAGTTATAAAGCTTAATACGATGGTAGCAGATATCATTCCAATAATAGAATGGCCAATTTTATTGTATATTTTATAAATTTCATGATAAGTCGACGGATATAGATGTTGTTTAATAAATTTATGAATATTTGGTATTTCTAACATAAATAAGAACAATGCTACAAGAAACACTACAAGACTTATTATAAAACCGGGTAAAGAAGATACAACTTCTGTTATATTTTCAACGCTTAAATAATTTGCGATTGAATCTCTTAAAGATGCAACAAAGTTCTGCAGTTCCTTGTTGATTGTAACTGCCATTTCATCTGGTAAAATAGCTTTCATTTTGTCGTTATATTGTTCAATGACAGTGATGAGTATATTAATTTTATTAGGTAAATCTTTAATAAATAGTACGATCTGGTCTATTAATTTAGTTAAAAATAAAAATATAACAAATCCTGTTATCGTAAGGAGTAACGTATAAATAATCGTTACGCTCCATTTACGGCTTTTAATTTTATTAGCTAATTTATTAACGAGCGGATTGAGTGCTAATGCGATAACAAGTGCTGTTATTAAAGGTATTGATATCGGTAAAATGAAATAAATAAATAGAATAGATAAAACTATAATGATAAATATGCTTATGTTTCGTTTGTTTATCCATTTTTTCATAATGATGACCTCTTTGCTCATTTATATATAAATAAAGAGACGTGAAATATCACGTCTCTACTCTGTTAGTAATATTTTAATTAATGCGCACCTAATGTATTTAATGCATTAATATCTGATGTGATACGTTCAATTAATAAGTTACAATGTGCAACTAAATTATCTGGGTAAACTTCATCATCTCCGTATTCTACACCTGTTGGATAGTAGTGTTTACCGAGATATGGATCCATTAATTGAATTGTTGCGTTATTGGCACCGATGTCCCCTTTAAGTGCATAACCTGGAATTCTTAAGTAATAGACGCCTTCACTTATTTCATATTTAAAATCATAAGTAATACGCTCATAATCCCAATGTCCTCCAGCAATAAAACCATGTTTATTCATAACATCTTTTAATAGCTCTTGTTCAATGATAACCTTCTCAAGACCTGTATTATCAAATACCATGTATTTTTCCTCCCTCTAAGTACCTTTAAGTTTATTTTATGATAAAAGCGCCAATGTTGCAATGTACATTTATATTTAACAAATATGACAACATTTCGATTGATTTAGGTAAATGTTTTCCTGTAAAATGATATAATTGAATATAGGAATAAATGAGGAGGTAAATAGTTGAAAAATATTATCATAAAAGTTGTAGCAATAACTATTTTAATCATTGTACTCTTTTATTTATTCTATTCACCTAAATTAGAATTTGATGTTTTAAAGAATCCAAACTACTCTCATGATAAAGCAAATGAGAATTATTATGAGCAACAAGCTGAAAAATCAACTGGCAATGCAAAGTTGAAAGAAGGCGTAGGTACATATGTCTATAAAAATATTAAAGAAGTTATAAATGATTTAGGACAACCAGATAGGGTATATAAGGCAGAGCACGGTAGAAAGAATTATGTCTTTAAAAATAAAGAACACTATTATTTAATATCTACTAAAAATGATAAAGTCTCTTCAGTATTTGCTACAGGAAATAAAGTGAATGTTTCACCAATTAAAATGAAACAAGATGCAACAAAGATTTTTAATGGTACAAATATAGATATGGAACCAGTTGTTGAAAGTGCATATGGAAAATATCAATTAGAATTATCTGAACGTGATATCAAGACACAATTACTGATTAAATACGGTAATGTTTATGCGCAAGTCTTAATTGATAGTGAAACAAATGAAGTGATGGGCGTACAATTTATGGATTCAGATGCTGTTATTGAACATGCACCATTTTCAATGACTAAGATAAATAATGACAAAGGTCAAGATTTAAAGAGAACAGACAAACAAGACTTCCAAGCTCATATAAATAAAGATTTATCACTTCTTGAAATCGTAAATGAAATTAGAGAAATGAAAGATGTCAAACCATTACAGATTAATGATCAACTTACGTATATCACACAAATGGAAGCAGATTTAATTGAAGATGATATCGATGAGGAAGAGGCAGTTAAATCTCTAGAAGATGGCATCACAAAACATATCAATAATCAAAAGATTGAATATGAGTCCATTAACCAAAATTTAGCATACAATTTCTATGATGTACCAACACTTATCAATAGCTGGTTAAACAACAACACGTATCGAGAAAAGTTATTAGGTAGTCAATATGATGAATTTGGTGCTGGTAATTCTCGCGAATACTATTCACTTGTTTTCAAAGAAAATAAAGAATAAGGGGGAATCATATTATGTTTACTGCAGAAACAGTTGATATACTTGATCAATCAGACGAACTAAGTGCATGTATTAAAGATTCATATATTTATCAAGAATACATCGAAGCAAAACATCAACTTGAAACAAATTTTGAAGTTAAAATATTAAGACAAAAATTTGATCAAATAAAATCACATTATGATGATTGTTTAAGATTTGGTAGATATCATCCTGATTACAGTAGAGTTATGAAAGAAACAAGACAACAAAAGAGGGCATATGAAATGCATCCAGTTGTTTCTGAATTTAAGACTAAAGAAACTGCTTTACAAGATTTATTAGATGAAGTGATTAGCATTGTTTCTTATTCAGTTTCAAGCAATGTTAAAGTGGATACAGGTAATCCATTCTTTAGTAGTGAGTCACATGGTGGTGGTTGTTCTACTGGTGGTTCTTGTGGATGTTCAACATAACATAAAAAAAGCTTTCCATTTGTCATTTGACAGATGGAAAGCTTTTTAAATTAGTATTGTTTTTTAATTAAGAAGTGTGCAGTATCTGGGCGATCAGTTACAATCGTATGTGCACCTTTTTGAATTAAATCATCCATTGTATCGATTTGATTTACAACCCAATAAGCAACAGATATATTAAGTGATGTTAAAAATTGAATGAAACCTTCTGAGTCTAAAGGAAGCCCTTTAGCTTGTATTGGAATTTGGAATGTATCAGATTTAGGTTGATACGTATGACCATATCCTGATTGATAAGCTATGAAAGCTTTAGCTACTTCACTTTGACCTGTACCTAATGCAATTGAATCTTGAGCATTTAAATTAAAGCGATCAATTTGTTCATCATAGAAACTTGTAATATTAACACGATCCTCAGCTTTAAGTTCTGTAATTAAACGATATAAGTGTGATGGTGCTAAACTACCACTATATGATTCAGGGTGGTCTTTAATATCTATATTTACTAAGACATCTGGATATTCAGTTAATAACTCTTTTAAAGTGACGATTTTAGCTTTGGCATCTCCTCTATAAGGATGCTCGTTATTAATATCTTTGAAGTGGTATCCGAAATCTAATTGGCGTAGTTCTTCTAATGTATGATCACCTACATACCCTGAACCGTTACTAGTACGATCGACTGTGTTGTCATGTGTTACAACAAGTACTTCATCTTTAGTAAGTCGAACATCTACTTCAAATCCAGTTACTTCGTATTTTAATGCATGATCAAAAGCTAAGCGTGTATGTTCTGGTCTTAACGCCATGCCTCCACGATGAGCGAATACATAAGGAGCTGGTTGTGTAAAGAATGGTTTAATCGTACGTGGTTTAACGTTTGATGTTGCTTTTGTCACAATCCAAGAACCCGCAACAATGCCTCCGATAAGACCTGTTGTTTTTAATAAATTAATTTTTGACATGTTATCCTATCCTTTCGAAATGCAAATAAAGACTTATATATATTCTATCAAATTGATTTAAGATAAGAAAGCAAGTCACATGTGCTTGGAGTTATCTTCTTTCATCATTTTATAGAAAGTGCTAATATAAAAATAAAAAGCGTTAGGAGGTTATTTTGATGGAATTAGTAGAACGAATCAGTATTGTCGTATATTTAAAGAATATGAAACACGAACGACAATTACGCAAGTTTGGTAATATATACTTTGCACATAGAAAAGAACAATACGTCATGTTATATACAAATGAAGATAAAATAGACGATACTGTTCAACATTTAATGAAACTAAAATATGTTAAAGATGTAAAAGTTTCACCATTTAAATATGTTAAAAGAGATTACTCTAATTCAAATACGGACAAAAAAGAGTATTTAAACTTTTAACTATTGAAGCGGAGGCAAGTATCTTTCAAGTCTTAATACACCTTTTAAATAGGCGAAGTAAAGTTCATCTTCAGCGAAATCAGCACGTGATTTAACATCAAGACCTTTAACTTGTATGTGATATGCATTAGCCCATTCATTGATTAAATCGAATTTTTTATTTGAGTCAGGGTAAGGATATTTAATACCTTCCATTATCATGTAAATCGCTTGAAAATGTTGACCTTTAGTAGGCTTCATAATGATACAAGCTGAAGATAGTTTCTCCTTAGATAATGGTGTATGTAACATAATAATGTCAGAAATACGTTCATGGTTATATTCGATTAACGTTTGAAATTCAAATAAATCAGTTTGGCCATGACCGATGACGATAAATGATTGTTTCATTTTTATAAACCTCGTTTTCGTTTAAATACTATATGGATAAGTATAAATAATAATTAATAATAAAGAAAGTGATGATTAACATTGAGAGTAATAGGTGGGAAATACAAGAGACTTCATATAAAAACAATAGATGGTCAATCAACGAGACCGACTACAGATAAAGTGAAAGAAAATATCTTTAATGGCCTTCAAGAATTAGAAGGTATCGGGTTAGATTTGTTTGCTGGTAGTGGTGGACTTGGTATCGAAGGATTGTCTAGAGGTTTAGATAAAGTGATTTTTGTGGACGGTAATTTCAAAGCAACTAAAATGATAAAAGAAAATTTAAATACATTACATATACCTGAAACTCAATACGAAGTTTATAAAAATGATGCAATTAGAGCGTTAAAAGCTTTAAATAAACGCGATATTAAGTTTGATTATATATTTCTAGATCCACCTTATAGAAAATCGCTCATAGATCAATCATTAGAAAAAATTCAAGCGTTTGACTTATTAAATGTAAATGGTACAATAATTTGCGAATTTGATAAAAGTGAAGACATAGATACGGGTGCGTTCAAAGTTCTTAAAAAGTATGAATATGGACTGACGCATGTTATGTTGCTAACAAAAGGAGAAGACAATGACTAAGAGAATAGCAGTTGTTCCAGGTAGCTTTGATCCAATAACATTAGGACATATTGATATTATTAAGCGTAGTGCAAAAATATTTGATGAGATTCATGTTTCTGTATTGAAAAATGGTTCTAAAAAAGGCTTATTTAGTACAGAAGAGCGTGTTGAATTAATTAAAGAAGCGGTACAAGATGTACCAAATATAGTGGTGCATTCATTTCATGGGTTACTTGTAGACTTTTGCAAAGAAATAAATGCTAACACGATTGTAAGAGGGTTAAGAGCTGTTAGCGACTTTGAGTATGAAATGCAATTGACATCTATGAATAAAAAACTAGATGACGACATTGAAACATTATATATGATGACAAATAATCATTATTCATTTATAAGTTCAAGTGTTGTGAAAGAAGTTGCACAATTTGACGGCGATATTTCGGAATTTGTTCCTGAAAATGTGAATAAAGCATTGAAAGAAAAAATAAAAAATAAAGAATCATAATAAAAAACGCATGCATATGTCATGCGTTTCAGACTGTGGACAAACTGAACTTAAATTTATAAGTTCAGTTTGTTTTTTTATATGGATTAATATTTTCCACTAAAATCATGATTAAACTAC